>JAZREH010000174.1:0-1992 GCA_045660705.1 Acutalibacteraceae bacterium | reverse complement strand
GGAAAAATACGGAATAAATAATCTTTCAGATATAATAGGAGGAGCACACTAATGGGAAAAGATGTAATAATAGCATGCGATTTCGCCTCAAAGGAGGCTTGCCTTGAATTTCTTGATAAGTTTACAGGCAGAAAACCGTTTGTAAAAATAGGTATGGAACTTTTCTATGCCGAGGGACCGCAGATTGTGCGCGATATAAAGGCAAGGGGACATAAGATTTTCCTTGACCTTAAACTGCATGATATTCCGAATACCGTTAAAAAATCGATGTCGGTTTTAAGCCGTCTTGACGTGGATATGACCAATCTTCACGCGGCGGGTACTGTTTCGATGATGGAGGCGGCTATTGAGGGTCTGACCCGTCCTGACGGCACACGCCCTCTGCTTATCGCCGTAACGCAACTTACCTCGACCGATCAGGAAAGAATGGAAAATGACCTGCTTATAAAAGAGCCGATTGATAAGGTGGTTATGCACTATGCCGCCAATGCCGCAAAGGCGGGTCTTGACGGTGTCGTCTGCTCTCCGCTTGAGGCGGGCAAGGTACACGATACCTGCGGCGCAAACTTCTTGACTGTTACACCGGGTGTGCGTTTTGCCGACGGTGATATCGGCGACCAGAAGCGCGTTATGACCCCAACTGAAGCAAAGAAAATCGGCAGTGACTATATCGTTGTAGGTAGACCCATTACCGCTGCCGCCGACCCCGTTGCCGCTTATGAACGCTGTGTAAGTGAGTTTGTGGACTGATATGCGATATACTGTAGACCACGATTTTCATATACATTCAAAACTGTCTTCCTGTTCAAACGACCCTGAGCAAACTACCGACAGAATACTTGAATATGCAAAAGAAAACGGTCTTAAACAGATATGTCTTACCGACCATTTTTGGGATGGCAAGGTGGACGGTGTATCAAATTGGTACAGACCGCAGAATCTTGAACATATATCACAGGCTCTGCCACTGCCACAATGCGACGGAATAAAGTTTATGTTTGGCGCCGAAACCGAAATGGATAAATTTACTACGGTAGGCACCGCAAAGGAAACCTTTGAAAAATTTGATTTCGTTATAATTCCTACAACCCATCTGCATATGCGCGGCTTTACAATATCCGAAACCGACGCGCAAACGCCAGAGGGTAGGGCAAATGTATGGATTTCACGACTTGAGGCACTTCTTGATATGGACCTGCCTTTTCATAAGATAGGTATTGCGCATCTTGCGTGCGGACTTATTGCACCGACGCGTGCGGAATATCTTCGGGTGTTAGAACTTTTGCCGAGTGATAAACTTGAAGAACTTTTCGCAAAGTGCCAAAAGGTCGGCGTGGGGATCGAACTTAATTACAGCGATATGAGTTTTTCTGATGATGAAGCAGACACCGTTTTACGAATCTTTAAAATCGCAAAACAGCAGGGATGTAAATTCTATCTTGGCAGTGATGCACATCACCCCAAAGGTTTTGAGGGCTGTAAGACGGTTTTTGAGCGTGCAATTGATCTGCTCTCACTTACCGAGGACGATAAATTCAGACTAAAATAAAGAGGAGATATAAAAATGAAAGAACTTATTGCAAAGGATTTATTATCAATAAAGGCGGTTTTCCTCCGTCCGGAAGAGCCGTTTACTTGGGCAAGCGGAATTAAAAGCCCGATTTACTGTGATAACCGTCTTACCCTTACCGACGTTAAGGTTCGTACCGATGTGGAAAACGGACTTGCAAAACTCGTGAAGGAAAACTATCCCGATGTTGAGGTGCTTATGGGTACTTCTACAGCAGGTATTGCACACGCCGCTATCGTGGGTCATCTGCTTGAACTTCCGATGGGATATGTCCGTTCGGGTAATAAAGACCACGGAAGACAGAACCGCATTGAAGGTAAACTTGAAAAGGGTCAGAAGGTTGTCGTTGTTGAAGACCTTATCTCGACAGGTGGCAGTGTTATTGATGTTGTTGAGGCACTTCGTGAGGCGGGTGCCGAGGT
>JAZREH010000173.1:0-2235 GCA_045660705.1 Acutalibacteraceae bacterium | reverse complement strand
GGCCTCCGACTTGGAGGCGCTTTGCGCTTCTGCCTTCTTAATGAAAAACATTTAATTCGAGGGGAAATCTAAAAAATGTTTAAGGGAACCGCCTTATTGATCAGTAAGGTTTTTTTTAAGGGAAAGCATCCTGAAATGATACAGGCAACATTGTTACGCTTTGTCGAATTTACCGCGATCGAAATACTTTTGTCGGCACTGTTCGCTTTTCTTTTTAACTCGGGTATTTTGACGTCATACAGATGGCTCGTTGTTTTGGTTATGGGTATTTTAACGGTGGCGTTTATCGGCATACAGGTCTACCTTATGCGCGTTTTATGTAGGGAAATGGTCGAAATGCGCAAATATTTTATTTGCAACCTTATTGCATTTGCGGGTATGGTGTTTGTTGGACTTGTGTTCCTGCTTTTGGCATCGCCCGAAATACATACCTGGTTTTTCGGTATAACAAAGGTGTTTAGATTTCTAACGGTGTTCAGGATTTCAAAGGGCGTTTCATTTTTGATATTTGATGCTCTTGTGCTGCTCTCTATTTTTGCGGCACCGCTGTATCTGCCGCCACCGGCAAGGCGACCGCACAGACATAATTCACACAAGGAAATGCCCAAAACCGATGCAGCAAAAGAGGAAATCGACGAAAATAATGAAAAAGGCGAAGAAATCGCCACTGTCCAGGTCGAGGCAGAATAATATTATTTGTAAGGAACGACATTTATGTGTCGTTCCTTTTGCATTTGTGCCACATAAATTAAAATTAGGCGACTTCCACGACCGTCGCTACGGAAATAAATTTATTTTCATAGCGATATATGCATAAAAATCAATAATATGCAATAAAACGGCGGGTTTTACTTGAAATTGCGTAGAGGATAGTATATAATATATACTGTATAATTATGAAAGTAGGTGCCGTATGACAAGGAAACAGGCGCGTGAGGAAACTTTTATTTTAATTTTTGAAAGGCAGTTTAACTGTGAACCGCTCGAAGAACTTTTGCAACTTGCCGTTGAGGTAAGGGATATTGAACCCGACGATTATATAAAGAAGGTCTTTTTCGGGGTTTATGAAAACATCGAGGAACTGGACCGAGTTATATCGGAATGTGCTATCGGGTGGAGTATTTCGCGTATTACCAAGACCGCACTTGCGGTGTTGCGACTTGCGATTTTTGAAATGAAGTATATGTCGGACATCCCTGTTTCGGTTTCGATAAATGAGGCGGTAGAACTCTGCAAGAAGTATGCAACCAAGGAAGATGCATCCTTTGTAAACGGAATACTTTCTACTATATCAAAGCAAAATGCAAACGCCTGATACTGCGGTAACCGTTAGGCAGTTAAACCTGTATGTCAAATCGCTTTTGGAGGGTGACCCGCGGCTGAATTTCATTGCGGTAACGGGCGAACTTTCAAACTTTAAGCGCCATTATGCAAGCGGTCACTGTTATTTTACGCTAAAGGACGATGCGGCGGCTATACGCGGTGTTATGTTCAGGGCGAATGCGGTAAAGGTTGGTTTTGAGCCTGCTGACGGTATGCTTGTAACGGTGCGCGGCAGGGTTTCGGTCTATGAAAAGGACGGTCAGTATCAACTGTATGCCGACGAAATGTACGCGGCGGGCGAGGGCGACCTTGCAATGCAGTTTGAACGGCTTAAGCAAAAACTTGCCGACGAGGGGCTTTTTGACCCGCAAAGCAAACGCCCGATACCGAAATTTCCGCGGCGTATTGCAGTGGTGACCAGCGAAACGGGTGCGGCTGTCAGGGATATTTTCAATGTACTGTCGCGGCGTTGGCCGCTTTGCGAAGTAGTTATGTGTCCTGTTTCGGTGCAGGGTCAGTCGGCACCGCCCGAAATGATTGCGGCGCTTGACAGGATATATGCTCTTGACGGGATTGACACCGTAATAATCGGGCGCGGCGGCGGCAGTGCCGAGGACCTGTCGGCTTTTAATGACGAGGCGTTGGCGCGAAAGATTTACGAATCGCCCATACCCGTCATATCGGCGGTAGGTCACGAATCCGATTTTACCATATGCGATTTTGTGGCAGATATGCGTGCGCCTACACCGTCGGCGGCGGCAGAACTTGCCGTTCCTGATATGTATGAGATGTCGGTTAAACTCAGTTCCCTCGAACAGCGTACGCGTAAGGCACTTAAAAACAGGTATGAGATTTGTGCGGCGCGGTATACGGCGGTTTGCAATTCGTCGGCACTTAAACGGCCGCTTGATA
>JAZREH010000172.1:0-3933 GCA_045660705.1 Acutalibacteraceae bacterium | reverse complement strand
AACCGCGACTATTTTTCAAAGAAAACTACCGATGTATGTTCCCACTTTGTTGTAGGTCTTGACGGCGAGATAATACAGTGTGTGCCTATTACCGAACGGGCGGTTGCAAGCAATGAGCGTAATGACGATACCATCGCGATTGAGGTTTGCCACCCCGATGCAACAGGCAAATTCAGTGATGTTACATATGAATCGCTTGTTAAACTGACGGCGTGGCTGTGTGGGGTATGCGAACTTGATGAGAAAAATCTTATACGCCATTACGATATAACAGGGAAGATGTGCCCGCTTTATTATGCCCAAAACGAGGATGCGTGGCAGACCTTTAAAGACGATGTGGCACAGCAACTTAAAAACAACGGGTAAAAAGTGTTGACAAACGGAAGATTATATGTTATAGTTCAACTGTACTATTCAATATAGTACAGTTGACACGAGGAGGTAAATTTTATGTTACAAACGATTGGCCTTACCAAAATTTACAAACCGCGTAAGGGTGTACCTGTAAAGGCACTTGATAATGTAAGTATAAAGTTTCCCGACAAGGGAATGGTTTTCCTGCTTGGTAAATCGGGAAGCGGTAAATCGACCCTGCTTAATCTGCTTGGCGGTCTTGATAAATATGACGGCGGCGAAATAATAATTAAAGGTGTTTCGTCAAAGGATTTTAGACAAAAGCATTTTGACTCATACCGAAATACATATGTCGGTTTTATTTTTCAGGAGTATAATGTGCTTGATGAATTCAGTGTAGGTGCTAATATCGCACTTGCTATCGAACTTCAGGGCAGGCGTGCCGACGACGGCGAGATAAACCGTATTTTAAGTGAGGTTGACCTTGACGGATACGGCAACCGAAAGCCGAATGAACTTTCGGGCGGTCAGAAACAGCGTGTTGCTATTGCGCGTGCACTTGTAAAGAATCCCGAAATAATTATGGCAGACGAACCGACGGGTGCACTTGATTCGGGTACGGGCAGACAGATTTTCGACACCCTTAAAAAACTGTCAAAGGACAAGTTGGTGCTGGTTGTATCACACGACCGCGAATTTGCCGAAATGTATGCCGACCGAATTATTGAACTTGGTGACGGTACCGTTATCGGCGATGTTGAAACCGACGGTGATACTGCTGATAACCAAAATACAGGACTTAAATACGAAAACGGTGTTGTTGATATCCCAAGCGGTTATCACCTTACCGAAGACGACCGCAATGCTATAAATGAGTATATTGATAAACTGTCGACGGGGAAGATATCCCTTAATATGTCGGGACGGCTTGGCGCGTCGAGGTTTAAGCCTACCGATACCTCCAAAATTACGGTGGGTGACGGTTCTAAATTTTCGCTTATAAAATCGAAACTTCCGCTTAAAAACGCCTTTAAGATAGGTGCGGGTGCGCTCAGACATAAAAAATTCCGTCTTGTTGTGACGGTGCTCTTGTCGGTGGTCGCATTTTCGCTTTTCGGACTGTCGGATACCTTTGGTGCCTACAATCACATAAAGACCTGCACAAACTCGCTTATTGATTCCAAGACTAACTATATTTCGATTGGTAAATCGGTAAAGGTGGGGCAGGATGACCGCGCATATTGGCAGGATTATGAGTTTTATTTGAGCGATGAAGAACTTGACCGCTTTGCGGTGAGTACAGGCGATGTTATGGCAGGGGTTTACTGTCCGCCTAATACCGACCTTTCATTTTCACAGAATGTAAATAATGAAACCGATTTCGGCGATACTGAATTTAATATCTACCGTCCGTATTTTACGGGTTTTGCCGAAATATCACAGGAACGCCTTAAAGACCTTAATATAAAGTTGATTGCGGGGCGTATACCCGACGGTCAGAAGAACGAAATCGCCATAAGCGAATATGTATGTACCGTATTTAAAAAGATGGGCTATACCGACGGCTCGGTTTCGGTTGATAAGGACGGTAAGCACACCGTAAACTATCAACAGATAAACGGTGATAATGATATGCTCGGAAAGGTAATAACGGTAGACAATGTAAAATATACCGTTGTCGGTATCGTTGATACGGGACTTGATTTAAAGCGGTATGAGGGACTTATGGAGGAAAAACTTTATAAGTCAAACTCTGACCAGATAGTTGATTATATACTTTACAGCGAATTTTCAACAACCGTTTCATATAACCTTTCCTGTGTTATTATGACGGGCGAGGGCTTTGTTGAAAAACTGCTCGCCGACCGTCCGCCTGTCTATGCGACAAACCTTGGTTCTATATGGTTCTGGGGCGATAAGTACGATGTTAACCCGATGTATCTGTCCGACCTTGAACACTATGGCACCGACAAGGTTATATGGCGCGACGGTGCAAAAACGGTACTTAATGACAATGAAATAATTGTAACCTCCGATTCGCTTAATTTCTATGAGGGCGACTGGCAACGCAATTATGATGATATGGGTAATGAAACCGTTGACTATGCCGCCACACTAAAGGAACTCGACAATGTAAGACTTTCGGGATTTATTCACGGCACCCAAAACAATCAATACGAAATACAGGAAGTAAAGATTGTCGGCGTTATCCCGACCCATAACGATAACACCAAGTGGGGGAATACCGTTATATGCAGTAACAAGGTCTTTTCCGATTTTTGCGACAGTGCTAACGGCAAATACGCCTTTGCTGTCGGCAAAATGCCACAGGATAAAGCCGATGTCGAAAAAATGGTAAGATACTGCTATAACGAGGAGGATAATCTGCGTTTCCCGATTAAGAATTCTGTTACCTATGAACTTGATTCGATAAATGAGGAACTCAAAGAGTTTTCAAAAATCTTCCTTTATATCGGACTTGCTTTTGCAGTTTTTGCCGCACTTATGCTTTCAAACTTTATCGCGACGAGTATATCCTACAAAAAACAGGAAATCGGCATACTTCGTGCAATCGGCTCGCGCAGTAACGATGTTTTCAGAATCTTCTTTGCCGAAAGCTTCATAATCGCGATGATAAACTTTGTGCTTTCGTGTATCGGCGTTTTCGCCGCGACGACGGTTATAAACTATGTCTTGCGCGAGGAAGTCGGAATACTTATAACGATACTGAACTTTGATATAAGGCAGGTAATTCTGCTGTTTGCGGTAAGCACATTTGTAGCCTTTGTTGCAAGTTTTATACCTGTAAAACGAATCGCATCAAAACGCCCGATAGATGCAATAAGAGACAGATAAATATGTATTGCACAGGGGCAATTTTATCCCTGTGCAATATTTTTTAAAAAAAGTGTTGCAATTTTCCTTTTGGTGTGTTATTATAATGATTACTGTGACAGTATTTAGGAGGTGGCAAAATGCCGAATATTAAATCCGCTAAGAAGCGCGTTGCTGTAAGCCGCGCAAATTATGAGCGCAACAAGGCTTACCGTTCTGCACTTCGCACCGCAGTTAAGAAGGCTGACGCTGCTCTCGAAGCAAAGGCTCCCGAAGCAGGTGAGGCTGTAAAGGTTGCTGTTGTAAAATTGGACCAGGCTGCCGGTAAGGGCATCATTCATAAGAACAATGCGGCAAGAAAGAAATCCGCACTTATGAACAAACTTAATGCTAACGCATAAGGTTTAAAATTATTGTTTTTGCAAAAATAATAAAAGAAACAGGCTGTTTTACCAAAAGGTAAGATAGCCTGTTTTTTATCTTTATTTTCCTGTAAAATCGTTGTCGACGGTAATAACGCAACAGTATGTTGGGTCGATTTCCTTGGCAATTTCGCAGATTTTATCCTTTATTTCGTCGTGGGTATAGCCCGTACCGTCGGGGACCACCACATCGAAAATCAGGTTGGTGCGGTTTCCACCTGTGGGTGTCATTCTGAAATCGTGCAGGGTAAGGCGCGGGTCGATGTCGGTTATCGTTTCGGCAAGACGGTTGCGCCCTGCCGCTACCGTTTCGTTGTTGGTG
>JAZREH010000171.1:0-1091 GCA_045660705.1 Acutalibacteraceae bacterium | reverse complement strand
CCGTTTTAACCGTTTTCGGTGCAAAATTTCCGTTGTATCTCGGTTGTGTTAAAAAACCGTATAATTCTACATACTCGCAAAAATATGCCACACTTTTTAATAATAAACTGCCGTTTGGTGTTTTTGTGCGTGAATTTGAACTACTTTGCGAAAAAGAGGTGGTTTACAGTTACGATGAACTTGAACAACTTTTAAAACAGAGTGTCGAAAAACAAACCGAAAAAATGTTTCCAAACGGCGCTGAAATTTGTTATGAAGGCATAACCGAAACATCAAGCGGTCTTACTTTTGAACGGGTTGTATGGGCAAATGAAAAAATTTCTTTTGAAGATTTAATTTTATTTGATACAATAAATTGACAAGCGAATAATTTTTATGTATAATAGATAATAATATTAGAAAATTCTGTAAAGTGTGGAGAATTGCGGTTGGTTGAACAACTAATTGATATCGAACGGATTGAACAGATAGTTAACCTTTTCGGTAACTTTGACGAAAATATAAAAAGGCTTGAAAAACAGTACGGTGTTACCGTCACTTCTCATTCAAGTCAACTAAAGGTACACGGTGAATCGGAAAATGTTTCGCGTGCCTGCCGTGCCATCGGCTGTCTTCTTACTATGATAAGCCGCGGCGAGGTTATAACGGCTCAAAGCATTGATACCGTTATATCTATGGTTGAGGACGGCGAGGAGGATAAGATTTCAAGTATCACCGATGCCGACTGTATCTGTATAACTTCAAAGGGGCGCCCTGTAAAACCCAAAACACTCGGTCAGCGCCGATATGTTGAGGCAATAAAGAACAACACCATTACCATAGGTGTAGGTCCTGCAGGTACGGGAAAAACCTACCTCGCGGTCGCACAGGCGGTTAACGCTTTCCGCGCAAAACAGGTCAACCGCATTATTCTTACCCGTCCTGCGGTTGAGGCAGGGGAGAAACTCGGATTTCTACCGGGTGACCTGCAACAGAAAATCGACCCGTATCTTCGTCCGCTTTATGATGCACTATACGAAATGTTTGGTGCCGAAACCTATGCACGTCTTGCTGAAAGAGGCTCAATTGAGGTTGCTCCGCTTGCCTATATG
>JAZREH010000170.1:0-2084 GCA_045660705.1 Acutalibacteraceae bacterium | reverse complement strand
CGGGCAACCCCCTTAACAAAAAGGTTAACAGCGCCGATATATGGCGGGTTCCCTACAGGGGCGTAATAATGCGCGACAGTAAACCCGAATACAAATCGGTAACATCGCGGCACGGCGCATCGTCACTCTATTTTGACGGCGATTACACCGATTTTCAGTTGGAATTTTCCTATAATTACAACGGCGTAAAGTCATCGTGGCGCTGGGTTGCGGCAGGCTTTGGCGCAAAGGCGGTCGGCGACAGTTACTATGACAGCGGATATCTTGCTTTGACCGAGCAGGAGGGCACACTGAAGATTCTTGACGGCGCTAATGCTATTCGCCTTAAAAATGATAAGGAAGAGGGATATCCCGACCTTGATGTGTGGTACACCTTTAAACTCAGGGTTAAGGGCAACACCGCCACAATATGGTTTGACGGTGTGCTGTATACTACCACCCTTTCGGACTACAGCGGCGGCAGGATATATCTGCACTGCTTTACCGACGGTATGATGTTTAAGGATATTAAAATAACCGACCTTACAGGTACGGCGGCAACCGAGTTTGACCGACTTGAAATAAAGCAGTGGAAAACCCTCTGTTTCGGTGAAATTCAGTTTGCCGTAAAAAGTGCCTTTGCGGGCGAAAAGGTGACCTTTAGCGTTAAACCCATTGACGGCTTTTTGTCGGGCGGGGTACAGGTTTACGGCTTTGACGGCGACGGCACAGTTTCTGTCGCTGTGGAAAAGGACGCCGACGGGCGGTACTCTTTTACAATGCCAGACTATCCCGTTACGGTATCTGCCGATTGTTATCTTTTGAGCGATGCCAATGCCGACGGAGTTGCAGACATACGCGACCTTATAAGAACAAAGAAACATCTTGCAGGCAACAGGGCACTTATACACACCCTTGCCACCGATGTTTCGGGGGATAAAAATATCACCGCCGACGATTTGGCACAGATAAAAAAGGCGCTGCTTAAAAACTGAAAAAACCACCCAACCGATTGAATTTCGGTTGGGTGGTTTTGCTCTTTTAAACGACATATTGCGATTAAATTAAAAGTTTAAGTTAAAAAACCGCGAATTTTTATATATTTTCGACCTTTTCAACAGGAAATAACTGTAAAGGCTATAGAAATGTAACAAAAACATTGCATTTAAACTGAAATTAGGTTATTATATTAAATGTAAAGTTATTATTTTTTAAAGGGTGAAAAGGGGTGTTTATCAGTGGCTACAATAAAGCAGATTGCCGAAATGGCAGGTGTGTCGATTGCCACCGTTTCGTATGTGCTTAACAATACGGGAAAAATAAGTCCCGAAACCCGCAAAAAGGTTATCGAAACGGCACAAAGGATAGGCTATGTAACCAATATAAACAACCACCTTTTACATACACGGAAATACGGAAATATCGGACTTGTTTTTGATACCTTTAAGGGTGGGTATTACTATACGATGCTTGAGGGCATTGAAAACATCGTGGTGGGTCAGCACAAACATACGCTTACCGTAATGCTTGGCAACCAGTCCGCAAAGAAGTTGGTTGACACTATTCTGTCTGCCAAGGTCGATGCCGTTATAATACACAGCAACAGAATCGGTGACGACGATATACAGAAACTTAAAATCCGCGGTATACCGATGGTCTTCCTTGACAGGGAGATTGAGGACGATATGATATCAAGCGTACTTACCAATAATGTTATGGGCATTGCAAGTGCGATGGAGCACCTGATTTCAACGGGGCACAGGCGTATCGCCTTTATGCAGGGTACGACGGGTTACGACGGGCGCAAGCGGTTTGAGGGATACCTTGATACGATGAAAAGGCATTCTCTGCCGATTGAGGAAAGCCTGATACTGCGTGCTAACTTCGATATGATGCACGCCCAATATGAATTTACAGAAAAGTTTCCGAAGATGAAGTATATGCCCGATGCCGTCTGCTGTGCGGGTGACTGTATGGCGCACGGGGTTATAAACGCGCTTGAATCGATGGGATTTGATGTTCCGAATGACATAAGCGTTACGGGCTTTGACGATGCCATCGAAACGCAGAGTTTCAGAATACCGCTTACTACGGTACGAAACCCC
>JAZREH010000169.1:0-1465 GCA_045660705.1 Acutalibacteraceae bacterium | reverse complement strand
CAAATCGTGTTGAAATCAATACCGATGACAGCGATGCCGAAAGGGTTTTGGCGGTACTTCTTTACGAATGTTTTGCTGAAATTATCGGCTACCGTCCGAAATGGGGTATACTTACGGGTGTGCGACCCGCAAAACTGTATTCCAAACTTTCGCGGCAATGGGGCAAAGAGGAAACCGACCGTTACTTTAGCGAAAAATTGCTTGTAACCGACGGTAAGATATCGCTGTGCAGTGAATCGGTGGCTGGTGAGGATAAGATAACCTCGCTTTGAAGACCCGATTCGTTCAGCCTTTACCTGTCGATACCGTTTTGCCCGACAAGGTGCTCATACTGTTCGTTTGTGTCGCACTCGATTGACAAGGCGAAAAATATGATACCGCAGTATGTCGATTTTCTCTGTCGGGAGATAGCCGAAACGGCAAAAATAGCAAACGATTTAGGGCTTCGCCTTGAAACGGTGTATATGGGCGGCGGCACGCCGACCACACTTGATGCCGAGCAGATGGACACCGTACTTTCGGCGGTGCGCACAGGCTTTGATACCCAAAATGTGCGTGAGTTTACGGTAGAGGCGGGCAGACCCGACACAATAACCCGCGAAAAACTTGCCGCCATAAAGAAAAACGGCGTAACAAGGATAAGCATAAATCCGCAGACCATGAACGACAGGGTGCTCGAAGAAATCGGGCGCCGACATACCGCAAGCGATACCGAAGCGGCGTTCAGGCTTGCCCGCGAAATGGGATTTGATAACATAAATATGGACCTTATTGCGGGTCTTCCGCTTGATACCTTTGAGGGATTTAAAGGTACCCTTGATCGCGTTTTGGCGCTTGACCCCGAAAGCGTTACGGTCCATTCGCTTGCGATGAAACGCGCGGCAACACTCTCTACCGACGGGCGCCTGCCCGAGGCACAGACGGGTGAGGTGGCATCGCAGATGGTCGATTTTGCGCGCGAAAAACTTAAACAGAGCGGTATTTTGCCATATTATATGTACCGTCAGAGCAAGACGGTCGGCAACCTTGAAAATGTCGGCTATGCAAAGATTGGGTATGAGGGGCTTTACAATGTCTATATTATGGACGAAACCCATACCATACTTGCCTGCGGTGCCTCGGCGGTCACCAAAATGCGCGAGCCGTCGGGCGCAAATATTGAGCGTATTTTTAATTTTAAGTATCCGTATGAGTATATCAGCCGCTTTGACGAGCAGATAACACGCAAACAAGGGGTACGCGAATTTTATAAAAAGTACCCCTGTGAATAAAGGTGATAAAAATGGAAAAAATGTTGAAAATCGGAGTAGTTGTTGCTGACGGGCAGGAATTTGCACCCCTTAAAGAGAGGGCAAAAGAACTTGGTGCAAAGGAATATGACTGTCTTAATAAAGACGGCGTAATATTCAGTATCGATACAAGGGCGCAGGTTGCTGCGGTGCTTTGCGGGGTTGGAAAGGTCAAT
>JAZREH010000168.1:0-3358 GCA_045660705.1 Acutalibacteraceae bacterium | reverse complement strand
GTTAATAATAATATCGGTGGTCTTACACAGTCGGCAGTTGCTGTTGGTGATAACGATTTCTTTAAAAGCGCTATAAAACTGACAATGACCGACACCGAAACTTTTTATGCAAAAAACAGCGATATCTATGTTGCTGATACGGGTGCAACTTTTGATATGACCGATTGGTATTCATATCAGAAAGCCGAAATTCGTTTCTGGGTAAAGGCGCCCCACGCTATGGAATTTGAGGTGCATATTGTCGGTCGTGACGGCGGTAACTATCCATATATCGCCGCAAAGGCATCGGTTGGCGCATCTGACGGATGGCAACTTGTTAAAATTCCGCGTTCGGCATTTTCCACCAACCAAGCATTTACAGGAACAAAGGCACAGTTTGTAAGAATCGGTATTAAAAAGGGAAGCAGTCCTGAAAACTTCCTCGATTCTTATGAATCGGCACTTTTCAGTAATGTTGAGGTATATGACGGTATTATCCCCGCATCAGCCGATGTACCCGATAAGGGTAAAGCGGGCGAGATAATATATGATGTTGAATTTACAGGTTCGGGTAAAAACGGAACCGTAAATAAGGTTGTCGAGATTGACAGTAACAAGAACTTCAAAAAGGCTCTTGAAATTGAGATGACCCACGCCAGAAAGTTTGATGTCGCATCGTCTGAAAAATCCCACTACCTCCATTCTGACCCCAAAGTTTTAGACCTTTCGGGTTGGTTTGCAAACTCAAACGCACAGATGCGTTTCTGGGTCAAGTCGGATAAGGACCTCAAACTCTCGGTTCTGCTTGTTGACGAACCTTCTAAAAAGCCGTCATCTTATCAGTCGGCTTGGGCGTCAATATCGGTTACGGGCAGTGAAAACTGGCAGGAGATAAGGCTTTCTTCACAGAACTTTAATCTTGGTGACCGTTTCGACCCCTCTTGTGTTAAATACATTAAGATTTCAGGTGGCGGTGATACCTCACTTACTACAAACGAGGTGTTCTACGCTGCAAGACTTCAGGTGTATGACGGTTATATTGCCGCCGATGTCGATAAAACGGGCGGTACCACAAAGACAAGTAAAGACAATGCCGTTATGGCAACATTCTCAAGTTTTAATCCTAAAATTTTAAGCGGTGAAAATCTTACTGCCGAGCAAATCAAGGTTGATACAAATAAGTACTTTGTATCAAGTTTAAGACTTCTGGCGACGGCAGACAGTACCTATAAGGTAGACCTTAAATCCTATTATGATACATACGATATTTCCCGCGGAAAGAACGGTACATTAAGGCTTTGGGTAAAGAGCGATAACGCCGTTAAATTCAATGTGGTATTTACCGATAAAAACGGTAAAGAATTAATCCTGCCGTTTACCGCACAGGCAAATGCACAGTGGCAGGAATTAAGGTCAAATCTCAACGATGTTTCGGCAGACGGCTTCGATTTCACCAAGATTATATCGGTTTCGGTTGCAGGCTCGCTCAAGGGCGGTTTGCAGTTCCAGATTGGTAAAATGGAACTCTACAAACAGAAACTCACGGCGGCGGTCGAGGCTGACGGCGGTACGATTGAACCTCCGCTTCAAATTCCGCCCGATTGGAACAAGTTGCCTACATATACAGGTGAAAGTAAGAGATTTGCTAAAACCAAGGTAAGTGATTTCTGGATTAACGACTGGAACGCCAAGCGTGATAGGTCGATACTTGCATATAACAAAGGTGTCGATAAGAAAGACCCGAATTATTACAGATTTACATCGTATAAGGAAATCACGATGGTTAACCCTGATGTTTACTATAATGATCCAACCTACGCTAACTTTGGTTTTGGTGGAACCTTTGATATGTCACAGTACCTAAAAACAGGTACTTTAAGATTCTGGGTGCAGGCACCCAAAAATATGAGTATTCAGGTTATGCTCAAATCCAGAGGCGACGAGGGATACAGCGAAACATGGGTTACGGTTGACCTTAAGAAATCCGTTAACGGTGAGTGGACTGAGGTTAAGATTCCGCTGAAGAAGTTCTATGACGCTGCTATCGAACTTGGTAAAAAATGGAATCCTTATTCCGTTTTATGTATCTATCTGTCGGGCGTTAATATGGGTAATCCCGTGACATTCCTTGACAAGGATGAAACACTGAATATAACCCAGTTTGAATTTTGGACCGGCGATGCTCTTGAGCCGCCACCGTACGACCCGACAAGAATCTTTTACAGTTCACGCGGTGAGATATTCGTTAAAGACTTTAATGAAGTTTTGGCAAAAACCGCAGTAATTAACGGATATCACAATACCTTGAAAACCGAGCAATACAAAGCGATTGTCGATAAGTATTTTAGCGGTGCGAAACTGATAAAGAACTATACCATACAACTTGTATCCGCCGATACGTATAACTATAAAATCGTAAAGGCGTACGATAAGGTTTGGGTATATATTCCAAAGGGTGACTACGACCTTGAAAAACCGATAGTTGCGGTTTACAACAATACAGGAATTTACGACTGTGAAGCCTATATTGAGGATGAATATGTCGTTGTTGTTACCGACCAGTTTGGGGAGTTTTTACTTCTTGACGGTGGCAAACGAAACGATGTTAAGTTTGATAATAAGTCGGATTTGAGTGATATTTTCGGACTTATAAAGGGTAATTCAAACAAGGTAACCGTCAACAAAGAAAAGCGCGTTAACGGTACCGTCCTTGTGCTATGCTTGTCGGCAGGCGCTGTGCTTGTTGTTTGTGCGGCAGGTGCGATATTGTTGATACTAAAGAAAAAGGGTATCATTTTAAGAAAGGATAAGATTTAGTATGAAAAAGAATGTAATTCGTTTGGCATCGCTTTTGATGGCACTTGCAATGGTATTTAGCGTTGCGGGTTGCGGAAAGACCGATACCGTAAGCACTCCCGACTCCACCGATAGTTCGGCACAAAGCGGTGAAAGTTCTGCACTTACCGAAATCCGCAATCTTGAAGGCAGAACAATACGCTTCTTGGCAAACTGGCAGGAACCTGAAAAAGGTGCTTCTGACCGTAACAACAAGTATTGGGAAAAGAAAATACAGATTGAAAAGGATTATAATTGCAAGTTTGAGCATACCTATATTGCCGATGCTACGGTTTATAATTCCTTTATAACCTCGATTCTTTCGGGCGACCCGATGGCTGATGTTGTCTGCTATAAGGGTAATCCTTATCCCGCAATCGCACAGGGTCTGTTCTATAACCTTGCAAGCCTTAAAGAGTTTGATTTCAGCGAATCAAAATGGTTAAAGGCGGTAAACGATATGGGTAAGGTAAATGATAAGCAGTACCTTATGCTTGGTCAGACCTTCTATCGTGCAAATCTTGTTTTCTATAACAAGGACACC
>JAZREH010000167.1:0-9586 GCA_045660705.1 Acutalibacteraceae bacterium | reverse complement strand
TAAGCCACGCCGATGCACAGGATACTGCCGAAATGCTTCGTGATGAAATCCTCAAAGCCGTTCCTTTCAAAAATGTACATATGGGATGTATAGGTCCCATTGTCGGCGCATCGGTAGGTCCGGGTACCATTATTGCTTTCTGCTACGGCAAAGAGGTCACTATTGAGGGGAGAGAATAACCGTCAATGAAACACACTAAACTTGACAGTACGCTTTTCGGCAATATGCTTCTTGGCGGATACCGTTACCTTAAGCGTAACTGTGATACCATTGATGACCTGAATGTTTTCCCCGTCCCCGACGGTGATACAGGTACAAATATGACTATGACCCTTGGCGGCGGTGTGTCTGTCGGCAACGATGCGTTGCGTGTTGATACACTTATGCAGGCGTTTTCGCGCGGCACACTCTTTTCGGCACGCGGAAATTCGGGTGTAATTCTTTCGCAGTTTGTCAGGGGTTTTGCCATCGGGTGCGAGGGCAAGGATGCGCTTTCGCTGTCCGATTTTTCAGATGCTTTCACAAGCGGCGTAAAATACGCATATGAGTCGGTCATTAAACCCGTCGAGGGCACAATGCTTACCGTAATGCGCGAAACGGGTGAACATCTCGCCCGAAACTGTCAGAATTACGGTGATTTTGAGGAATGTTTTGCCGATATAAAAACCGAAATGAACCGTTCGCTCGCACACACACCCGAACTTCTTCCCGTACTCAAAGAGGCGGGGGTTATCGACAGCGGCGGCGCGGGTTTCCTTTGTATTTTTGAGGGTATGGAAATGGCGCTTGGCGGTGTAAATGTCGAGGACAGCGACGATATTTCCCTTTCGCAGTTAAATGCCCCTACTGTCACAACCGCTTTCGGTCCTGACAGCCAACTTGAATACGGATACTGTACCGAATTTATACTTCAACTTCAAAACACTAAAACCGATATTCCGTCGTTTGACATAAAACCTTTTATCGCCTATCTTGAAACACTTGGCGATTCGATTGTCGCGGTTGCCGACGGCGGTATTGTAAAGGTGCACATTCATTCCTTTACACCCGAAAAGGTTATTGAATACGCACGTCGTTTCGGTGAATTTATCACCGTAAAGATTGAAAATATGTCGGTCCAGCACAATGAGGCGACGGCGGTAAAGGAGCAGTCAGCACCTGCCCAACACACCAAATATGCCGTTTGTGCGGTCGCTTCGGGTGAGGGCGTTTGCGAATACTTTAGGGAAATCGGTGTTTCACAGATTATAAACGGCGGTCAGACCAACAACCCCAGCAGTGAGGATATAATTGCCGCTTTTGAAAAACTCAACTGTGACCACATAATCGTTCTTCCAAATAACTCAAACATCGTTATGACGGCACAGCAGGCGGCTGAACTTTACGGTAAATGCGATGTGCGGGTAATACCCACAAAATCAATTGCCGAGGGGTATTCCGCCCTTTCGATGATGGATTTGTCTGCCGACACCGTCGAGGAGGTTATCGACGGTATGACGGCATACCTTGGGGATGTTACAACAGGATATGTCACCACCGCCACGCGCGACACCCGTATGAACGGTGTTGAGGTAAAACGGGGCGACTATATCGGTCTTGATAACAACACCATACTAAGCGCCACGAACGACAAGGTTTCGGCGGCACTTGATATGCTTAAAAACCTGCCCGATATTGATGACAAGCAGGTTATAACCGTATTTAGCGGTGCAGATGTAACTGCCGAGGAACTTGACACGCTTAAAGCGGGTATATCCTCTGCCTTCCCGCTTATTGAAACAGGTTACATCAGCGGCGGACAGGAGGTTTACAGTTTTATCCTTGCGATAGAATAAACACCTATGAAAAAGATAATTATTGATATTCACGGTGCCGATGCAGGCATTACCCCGATTGTTGAGGGCGTCGCGCAGGCACTTTTACAGTTTGACGAGTTGAATATTGTAATGGTCGGTGATACTGCCGCCGCAAAGGCATTGCTTGACAAAGCGGGTGCCGATTTATCCCGAATTGAGTTTGTTGATGCCGACGATTTTATAACCAACGACGACCCTGCAACCTGTGTTTTCGGCGGTCGCGACGGCTCGTCTATGGTAAAGGCTTTATTACGCCTTAAAGAGGACAAAGACTGCTTTGCCTTAATAAGTGCAGGCAGTACGGGACCGCTTCTTGTCGGTTCAATCTGCCGACTCGGTCTTATAAACGGGATTAAGCGCCCTGCCCTTTCCTGTGCCCTGCCCACAAAAAGCGGAAAACTTGTCTGCCTTGCCGATTGCGGTGCAAACCTTGAATGTCCGCCAAAAGAACTTTTGCTTTACGCACTTATGGGCGATGCGTTTATGAAGTGTATGTGCGGTATTGCCGCACCGCGCGTCGGACTTCTTTCGGTTGGGCGCGAGCGCGGTAAGGGCACCCCGAATATTACCGAGGCATATGAACTTATAAGAAATGCACCCGTAAACTTTATTGGCAATGTTGAGGGATGTGACCTTAACACCGATATCGCCGATGTAATTGTATCAGAGGGTTTTGCGGGTAATATTATGCTCAAATGCGCCGAAGCAAGCGGTCTTTGTGCCGCCGAAATTGCGGCAGATATCGCCAAAGACGGTAATTGCGGCGACATTTCACAAAAGATTACATCTTCACTCCAAAATGTTTTCGATTTTAACCGCAAGGGTGGTGCGACTTTCCTTGGCACCGCAAAAACGGTAATCAAAATGCACGGTTGTGCAACCGCCGAAACGGTTATTGCCTGCTGTGCGCAGGCACTCCGCCTCGAAAATGCAGGATTTTCTGAAAAAATTGCACAGGCATTAACAACCAATGAATAAAAATTCCCGTGGGGAAATCCCCACGGGTAATTTGTAGTTTTTATTTTTCCTTGTTTATATCCCTGTATCTGCCCTCGTGTATGAGTTTTCGCAGATAGTACTCAATCGGTACTGTGGCTATCATAACAAGGTTAAAGGCTATAAACATCGGCAGTTGCGGTGTTGCAAACCTTGCAAGCAGACACCCGAATGTGTAACCGATATGCTTCATTACGGTAAAGGCTATCATTCTGAACCAGTCGTTATAACGGTACTGCCTGAATGCGATAAACTTATTAAGGGCGAAACTAATCCCCGCTGAAATCGCGGCAATTATCGGCATTGTTATATGTAAAAATGAATATCCGAAAACAAGACCCGCAACAAACACAAGTTGTTCAACCATTCCAAGGACTGCAAAAGACACCCACGCGCTTTTAAACAGGCGTTTGTATATACGCAGAGTATCGCGTATCGGGTCAAAGTGGGACGAACTGTTGCCGTCAATATAAAGCGCCTCAATCATAATTGTGGTAATCGGTATCGCCTGTTTGTCAGCAACATAAAGCATATTCATTTCATAATCGTATTTTTCGCCGCCCACACGGGTCAGCCATTCGGTATGCTCTGTCTTAAAACCGCGCAGACCCGACTGATTATCCCTGAAATAGTGACCTGTAAGTACGGTATATATAACCCTCGAAAGGTCATTACCAAACCTTGAACGTGCGGGAATATCACCCCTGAAATTACGAACAGTCAACACAAATTCAGAACCCTGACGAAGCTCGTCACGCACCCTCACGATATCTTCGGGTTTGTGCTGACCGTCGGCATCGGCGGTTATAAAACGCTTGCAGTCAGGAAAAAACTTTAACAGTTCACGCATACCGCATTTTAAAGCGCCGCCCTTACCGCCATTTTTTTCGATATTAACGATTGTTGCCTTTTCGGATATCCTGTTGAATACCGAACGGTACTCCTCACGGCTTCCGTCGTTTACAACAAGAATACCAAAGCCGTATTCGTGCAGTTTTTCGACCAAAACCTCCAACCGTACGTCAGGATTGTACGCCGGAATAATTACAACATCTTCCACTTTTTTTGTCCCCTTAAAATGTGTCATTCGACACTCCGCAAATAAAAGTCTTTTATACTTTCCATAAGTTGTTCGTTGGCGTTTTCGCCATCAAAAAGCAGGTCGGTATGCCCGTCCTTGCCCAATGTGTCACAAACGATATACTCGGTATTTTTAGCCGTTATTTCGTTGCGGTGTGAAATAACCGAATATTCATCATACGGCACCTGTCGGTCGTTCTTTCCGTGAACGATAAGCACAGGCACCGCCGAACCCGAAATAATCTGTGCTGCATCAAGTCGGACAGTATCCGCGCCGAAAAGCATCGACTGATACGCCCACAAAGCAGGATAATTACTGTAGGCAAGCACACCTACTTTATCGGCAACAGGGGCGATTATTCCCTCCATTGCGCTGTTAATTCCCGCCACCGAAACGACGGCGGAAACACCGACACTTTCCTTTACCGAACAACACGCCGCGTATCCGCCTCGGCTGTGTCCAAAAAGCACAATGTGCCGAAAACCGTAGTTATCATTCTTGCGAATATTATTAAGCGCCGCCTCTAAATCACAGACAACCTGCGAAAAACCGACCGAGTTATCTCCCCCGCTTTTGCCGCTTCCCGTCGGGTCAAAGGCAAAAACGCCAAACCCCGATTCGACAAAACTTTTTATCTGCGGAAGATAATCGTCGGTACAGGCGCGAAAACCTGGTATCAGCACCACGAGTATTTCGCCCGCATCACCGTAAATTTTGCCGCAAAGTGTATTTTTTCCCGATGAAAATTTAACCTCATCGGAATCCATTTCCAACATACTGTAGTGGTTTAAAGTACAGTCGTATCGTTTAAAGACCGAATCATATACTATCTTTGTAACGGCAAAGGTCGATATCACAACAATAAGCAGAGTAATAACGATATTCCTCAAAACCTTTAAAAAAGATTTCTTCACAGAAGATACCATTATTATTCACCGCTTTCTTTTATGTTAAACAAGGAGTGTTTATTTTGCTATTTAAACCCGACTTTAGAACCGAAATAATCGGCGAGGACGAGTATTTTACCAAAATCGCCGAGGTGGAAGACCTGCTTTCAGGTTGTGCGGTTTACGGCACATTAGCGTCGTTTGACCGATGCCCTATCGCTTATGAATACTATCTTAGTGAGAACAGCCGCGCATCAATAGTCATCGTCCACGGTTTTACCGAGTTTTCGCGTAAATACCGCGAAATGGCGTGGTACTTTTTGCGAATGGGATATAGCGTGTTTATATACGACCAACGCGGTCACGGTCATTCGGGACGAAGCGTTGACGATATCCACCTTGCGCACATCGACAATTTCAGCGATTATGTGCGCGACCTTGAAGAATTCTGTAACAAAATAGTTATGCCGAACAGCGACGGCAAACCGATATATATGTACTCGCAGTCTATGGGAGGTGCGGTTGTCGGACTTTATCTTAATAAAAACAGTAAACTTGTTGACCGTGCCGTATTTTCAGCGCCGATGATTGCCCCCAAAACACGCGGATTACCACGAAAAATGCTTAGATTCATTGTCACAGGTGCCGCACACAAAAACGGATGGAATACAAAATTCAAATACGCAAGCGAATTTTCGAGTGATGTAAAATTTGAAAAAACCAGTGATTTAAGCCGTGCAAGGTTTGAAAGAAATCTTAAACTTCGCACCGACGATATAATGTATCAAAATTCCTCGTCCACTAACCGTTGGATGCATCAGGCGCTTTCTGTGCAGGATCCGCTACTCAAACGCGCAAATACTAAAAAGGTAAAATCGCGCATACTGATTATAAGCGCCGAAAACGATACCGTAGTACGCCGCAGACCGCAAGAAATCTATGCTTCCCGTCTGCCGCTTGGTAGTTTTGTTCAGATCAGGAGTGCAAAACACAACCTTTACAACAGTAACACGCGAATCCTCACAGAATATGTAAATATGATTCTTGACTTTTTCGGTAAGGAATAATTCTAATAAATTTTTATGCAGAAGACCTTTTTTATTCGGTCTTCTGCTTTTTTTGTTTTCTTTCTTCTAACAGGGGTTTTACCTGTGCGATAACGGCATCGATTACCGTCGCCGCAGTAGACGGAGTATTACTTGGTGCATTTACACAAACGGTATTGACACTGTCCCCGCTTATGACAAGAAATGTAAGCGGTGTCAGCGTAACCTTGGCACCCGCACCTGCGGGATTCTGCTTTTTACGGCGTGAAGCATCGACAACATCGGCACCGCCGCCCGCAAAACCTACCGACAGTTTTGAAACGGGTATAACGGTCATATTGTCGACCTTTATCGGTGCGCCGAGTACCGAGTTTGAATCGGCAAGTTCGCGGATACTGTTAACCGTAAACTCCATAACATTTATAAGACTGCTTCTGTTTCCCTGTGAAACGGTGCGGTCTTGATTTTTTTCATTACCCATAATACAAATCTCCCGTTATTATTTCTTTTGCGGTGCAGGTTGTGTATAGACCTGCCGTTCAATATTGCGTCCTATTATATGGAAAAGTGCGCCAAGCACATAAAATACACGAACACGAAAAAGCGTATCAAGTTCAAAGACGGTTTCACTTTTAAGAAAATCGCACGATACATCAATATCATAGCCGCTTTTTTTAACGCGCATAACCGTTTCAAAATATCCTGCAAGCGGATAAACAACCGCACACACCGCGCCGTATTCCATAGCGGCATCGGCGGCATCGTCACCCGCACAGACAGCCTTTATGTGCAAGCGCTCAGCAACGCAGTATTTAAGTATCCACACAACCCTACCAAGAAGCGAAATTACGATATCAGCAATCTGCCCCGCTGTTGCCGAAATACCCATATCCTCAATACTGCCTTTAACGGTGCCGATATCGGCTATCCTCGAAATACCCGTTATCTTTTTGGCACCCTTAACGATGATACTGTTCGGGTTGGGGTTTTCGCCAAAAGTCTTACCCAAAAAACGGTAGAGCAGTTTTACCTCACCGTCGTCGCCGTATTTTATTATAACTCTGACGGGTAAAAGAAGAATAACCGCAACAATTACCGCAAGTGCCAAAAGCACTGTACCGATTATAAGCAGTATCTTCATATCTACACCGTCCTTTATATAACTATATTTATTTTACCTCATAAGCACAATAAATGCAAGAATTTTACTATTTAATTAAAAAATTTAAAGGTCGCGACCGATTTCGACAGACTTTTTACGGACAAGCGTTTAATATATATATTGAAATCGGCGTATTACATAATGCCACCGTTTCAGGGGGTGAAAAAATGGCAGTTGAAATCAAGGTAAAGGGCGAGGTCGTAACGGCATATCTTTCGGGAGAACTCGACCACCACACGGCACGCGATATGCGAACAGCAATCGACAACGCAATCGAACTGAATATGCCGTCGCTTGTCGTTTTGGACTTTGGCAACATCAGTTTTATGGACAGTTCGGGAATTGGTCTTGTAATGGGCAGATACCGTACTCTTTCACAGCGCGGTGCCGCACTGCACATAACGGGCACATCACCGCAAATTTACAAAATGATGCGGCTTGCGGGTATGGAAAAACTCGCAACCATTGACAGTGTACCCGAACTTGAATCTATGAATAAAAAGGGATGAAAAAATGAAAATAACAAACAAATTCACAATGACCGTTCCCGCGTGTTCGGCTAACGAAGCCTTTGCGCGCTCGACCGTTGCGGCTTTTGCCGCGCAACTCGACCCCACTCTTGAAGAAATAAGCGATATAAAAACCGCCGTATCAGAGGCGGTTACAAACTGTATCGTTCACGCATACAAGGAGGGTCTTGGAAAGATATACATAAGCGGTGAAATCACCGACGACGGTCAAATCCGTATAAAAATACGGGACAAGGGATGCGGTATTGAAAATCTTGACCGCGCTATGGAACCGCTCTTCAGTACACTCGGCGGCGAGCGTGCAGGTCTTGGCTTTGCGGTGATGCAAAGTTTTATGGACAGTCTGCGCGTGCGGTCAAACCCAAACCGCGGTACGACGGTGACAATGTGCAAAAAAATCAAACCGCGAGTACATATAAATGGTTAGTGATACTAAAGCGCGCGACCGATTTATCGAAAGCAACCTCGGTCTTGTGCATTCTCTTTGCCGCCGTTTTTCGGGTCGCGGAATCGAATACGATGACCTGTTTCAGGCGGGATGTATGGGTCTTATAAAGGCGGCGGATGCCTTTGAGGAGGAACGCGGTCTTTGTTTTTCGACCTATGCAGTACCCGTAATTCTTGGTGAGGTGCGGCGGCTTTTCAGGGATGGCGGAAGTGTAAAGGTTTCACGCTCGATACGGGAACTGTCCCTTAAAATCGGGCGTGAACGCGAACGCCTTGAACTGAAACTTGGACGCGAGCCAAGTATCTGTGAAATAGCAAAAGCACTTGATGTTCCGCCCGAAGATATAACCGAGGCGCTCTGCGCGACGCAACCCACCGTATCGCTGACCTACGAAGACGAGGACGGCAACCGCGAACTTGACCTACCCGAGCAGGACACCACCGACCTTGTAACCGAGCGCATTTATATCACCGAGGCGCTGAACAGGCTTGACGAAACCGAACGCCAACTTATGATATACAGATATTTTAACTTCTACACCCAAAGCAAAACAGCACAACTGCTTAATATGTCACAGGTGCAGGTTTCCCGCACCGAAAAGCGCGTACTTAAAAAGTTAAGAGGGATAATGGAATAGAAAAAAGGTCACCCAAAAGGGTGACCTTTTTAAAAGCATTTAAACCGAAATTATTCGTTAATTGCGGTAACAACGCCCGAACCAACGGTACGGCCGCCTTCACGGATAGCGAAGCGGAGACCTTCTTCGATAGCGATAGGAGTGATGAGTTCAACATCCATCTCTACGTTATCGCCAGGCATGCACATTTCGGTGCCTGCGGGAAGGCTAACAACACCGGTAACGTCGGTAGTTCTGAAATAGAACTGAGGACGATAGTTGTTGAAGAACGGAGTATGACGGCCGCCTTCTTCTTTATTAAGAACGTAAACCTGACCACGGAACTTGGTGTGGGGGTTGATTGAGCCGGGTTTGCAGAGAACCTGACCACGCTCGATCTCGTCACGGCCAACGCCACGGAGAAGAGCACCAACGTTATCGCCAGCCTCACAGTAATCGAGAGTCTTGCGGAACATTTCCATAGAAGTAACAACAGTCTTGCGACGCTCATCAGTAAGACCGATGATTTCAACTTCATCACCTGCGTTAAGCTGACCACGCTCAACACGGCCGGTAACAACGGTACCACGGCCAGAAATGGTCATAACGTCTTCAACAGGCATAAGGAAGGGCATATCAGCCTTACGGTCAGGAGTGGGGATATAGCTGTCAACAGCATCCATAAGTTCAGCGATAGGTGCATAAACTGCATCAGCAGGATCTGTAGAAGCAGAATCGAGAGCCTGGAAAGCAGAACCCTTGATGATGGGTGTATCATCGCCGGGGAATTCATACTTGTCAAGAGTCTTACGGAACATTTCCATAGAGGTAACAACAGTCTTTCTTCTCTCTTCGGTAAGACCGATGATTTCAACTTCATCACCTGCATGGAGCTGACCACGCTCAACACGGCCGGTAACAACGGTACCACGACCGGAAATGGTCATAACGTCCTCGATAGGCA
>JAZREH010000166.1:0-3600 GCA_045660705.1 Acutalibacteraceae bacterium | reverse complement strand
TCGGGACCTATACCTATAAAAAAAGTAAGTATAACAGGTATCACACCCGTAACCGCCGCAAGATACCACCGCTTTATAAAGAAGTTGTAATCGAAAAGCGATATAATAGCCGCCGCAACGATACCGCCAAAAGCACCGATTGCATGAACAATAAGCGGACGCATACTTTCAAGATACCGCGTCGACGAGTAAACGGCAAGACAACCGTAAAGCGCTGCGAAAAAGCATACCGATATCATAAGCTTGTCCGACTCACGAAAAAAGTCGGCTATCCGTGAAATAAGTTTGCCCACCGTTATACCTCCTTAAAAACTATATATCTATTATATTAAACTGTACGCCATTTTTCAAGTTATATTTTAATAAATACTGTTCATACTTTTTTTGAGGTGTTTTTTTGAAAAATTACAGTTTTAACAGGGTATTTGCTCGGCGGACAACCGTCAGTTTCGGTATTATCATACTTCTGTTTTTATGTACGGTGTTAAGATTATCATCTATATCGACCCGCGACTACGCCGAGGTACAGGTCAGACAAAGCACAAAGCGTATTACCGTTTCAAAAGCGCGCGGTACTGTTTTTGACCGAAATATGTACCCGATTACCAACAACGAAAAAAAACTAATAGCGGCTGTACTGCCCACCGAACGCGCCGCCGTCTGTATAAGCGCTATGCTTGAGGGTGATGAACGCGATGCGGTTTTAAAACGGCTTCGCGAGGGTACGCCAGTTGTCTGCGAAGTGCCGTATGACCCCGAGTGCAGCGGGATTACGGTGACAACTATATATGAAGCAAATTCGTCACAGACACCCGCCGTACACATAGTGGGTTATACCGATAGCGAGGGACACGGCATTTCGGGCATTGAACTTGCATATGACAGTCTGCTTTACACCGACAAAACGGTGGATGCGCTCTTTACCACCGATGGCAAAGGCGGTGTATTGAACGGTACAAAGCCGCAGTTTGAAAATGCCTCTGCCGCACGCGGTAACGGCGTTATAACTACGCTTGATATAAACATACAGAACATAACCGAAACCGCCTGTGAGGGACTTATTAAGGGCGCGGCGGTGGTGTGCGAAATATCAAGCGGAAAAATACGCGCCATACACAGTCGACCGACCTTTGATATAACCGACATTTCAGCAAGCCTTGAAAACCCCGATTCTCCCCTGCTTGACCGAAGTCTTGCCGCATTCAGCGTAGGCTCAGTATTTAAGCCCTGTGTTGCCGCGGCAGCACTTGAAAGCGGAGTCTTTATAGACACCTGCACCTGCACAGGAAGTATCGGAATTGAAAATCTTGTCTTTAACTGCCACGCGCGGGCGGGTCACGGTGCCGTAGACCTTAAAAGTGCCATTGCACAATCCTGCAACAGTTATTTTTACCGACTTTCTATGAGCACAGGCGGACAGGCAATCTGTCGGATGGCGGGTCTGCTCGGATTTGGAAGTGCCACCGTTTTATCAAGCAAAATCAAAACATCATCAGGAAATATGCCGAAAGCAAACACCCTTACCACCGGCGCCGACCTTGCAAACATTGGAATTGGACAAGGTCAACTGCTTTTATCACCTGTATCGATGCTACCTCTTTACTGCGCTATCGCAAACGACGGTTATTACTATGCACCAACCCTTATTGAGGGCACAGTAACCGACGGCAAAATCACCAAGTCTACAACGCAAAATCCCACCAAAGCGATGTCTGAAAATACCGCCGCGACACTTCGCGAATGTCTGTTTGAAGTAATTAAATGTGGTACGGGCGGTGCCGCCGCACCAAGCCTTTGCAATGCGGCAGGAAAAACCGCAACGGCACAGACGGGCAGGTTTTTGGGCGGTAAGGAAATTACAAACAGTTGGTTTTGCGGATACTTCCCCGCCGAGGCACCAAAATACGCCGTTATTGTTATGTCTGACGGCGAAACACCAAAAAGCACAGCCTCAATTTTTGCGGAGATTGCCGACGGGATTTGCAGACTTGAAAATATTAATATGAACGACTAAAAGCGCACACCCCATAACCCAAGGTGTGCGCTTAAATCTTTATTAAATATCAAAAAGTTTCGGGTCCCTGTTTTCACGCGGAAGTGCACTTTTAAGCACAAAGTGTTGCGGCAGACCGTTTTTAATGCGAATGTTCTGCTCTCCCTGAATAAGCGGCAGGCAGTAATCAATCGCCTCCTGTGTTACATCGTGACCGTTTTCGGCAATCCATTCTTTCGGGAAATACTTAACGCGGTTTGCAACCTTATCGACATCAACCGACTCAATCCTGATATTATACGGATGATTTGCCACACGGTAAAACGCCATCATCTTTCCGCTTTCGCCGTCAAACGCCGCCTTTACAGCCGCACTGCCGATTCGCTCAGCCTCGTGTATATCGCGCTTTGAACTGATGTGGGACGAGCAACGCTGCATTACATTAAGTTCAATCGAACGCACCTTGCAACCGATTTCCTTTGCCACAATATTCTCAAGTATCTTACCAACGCCCGCAAGTTGTTTGTGACCGAATTTGTCGTGATTATCGGCTGATATATCGCGGTCAAGTTCACTGCTATCAAACTCAATCCCCTCGGAAACAGCAACAACAACGGCGTAATATTTCTTCTGTGCCGCGCGTACATCGTCAAGAAAGCGCTTTACCGAAAACTTATTTTCGGGCAGATAGATTAGGTGCGGTGCCACATCACCGTTAGCACGAAGTGTTGCCGACGAAGCGGTAAGCCAACCCGTATCGCGACCCATAATTTCAACGATAGTAACCGATGCAATCGAATAAACACTACTGTCGCGGACAATTTCCTGCATGGTAGTTGCAACATACTTTGCAGCCGAGCCAAATCCAGGAGTATGGTCGGTCACAGGCAAATCGTTATCGATGGTTTTGGGAATACCGATAACCTTGATATCAATATTGTTAGCCTTAAAATACCCGTCCAGTTTCATAACGGTATCCATCGAATCGTTACCGCCGATATAAAAGAAAGCACCGATGTTGCGTGCCCGCAGATTTGAAATAATTCTTTCGTAAACCGTATTATCCTTTTCGTATTTCGGCAATTTGTATCGGCAGGAGCCAAGCACCGTCGACGGCGTTTGCCGTATAAGTTCGACATCGTCATCATCGGCAATAATATCCGACAGATTTACAAAGTTATCAAGAATAAGACCCTCAACACCGTTAACGGCACCGTA
The DNA here is from genome assembly GCA_045660705.1 of Acutalibacteraceae bacterium. Taxonomy (GTDB): domain Bacteria; phylum Bacillota; class Clostridia; order Oscillospirales; family Acutalibacteraceae; genus UBA737. The sequence continues at coordinate 389 of JAZREH010000166.1, read as the reverse complement.
AACGGTTTCAATTTCGTCATACTTGGTAGCATAACGGAAAACGCCGAGAAGTGATGCGTTAATAGCGCAGGTAGGTCCGCCCGATTGTCCAACAGCAATATTCATTATAAGTTTCCCCTTGAAAAAGATTCTGTACCTATTTTACCACAAACCTCTTTCAAAGTAAACCCATTTTTAGACACTATCCGTCATAATCTTCAACTGCGCGCCTTGCATCGTCGATACTTTCAAACTCAATTCCGTTTTTAAGGCGATTTCTATCCAAACTCGGCAGGGTTTTAATCGAAATGCCGTCATAACATTCTATAAGTTTGCCGTCGCGGTACAGGTTTACCGTATCCTCCTGCGAGCGAAGAACATAAAGACTCTCCCCTGTTTTAGGGTCTGCG
>JAZREH010000165.1:0-3366 GCA_045660705.1 Acutalibacteraceae bacterium | reverse complement strand
ACACATCGTCTACTTCGGTGTTGAGTTTTATCTCAATTTGCGGGTATTTTGTAATTTCGCGCTCATACCACGCAATAAGCATACGGTCTTTTTCCTTATACGACGGTGCCGCAGCGGCGATAAACACACCACCCAGACGGTTACTCTTTTCGTAAAGTGTTACGGTATGACCGCGTTTAGCACAGACAATTGCCGCCTCCATACCGCCGATACCACCGCCCACAACGGCAATACTTTTCGGTTTTGCGGCAGGGGTAATGCTGTACTTATCTGACTGCATTACGGTCGGATCAAGGGCGCAACGCGCAATATGGCTTGCATCGTAAATCGACTGCGCATTAGCAACCCCTTTATAGTGCGACATATTAAAGCAAGCGTTATGACAGCAGATGCACGGACGTATGTCTTCGGTGCGGTTTTCGATAAGTTTTGTTACCCACTCGGCATCGGCGAGGAACTGGCGTGCAACACCCATACCGTCGATAAGACCGTCCTCGATCGCCTTTGCGCCCACATCGGGTTCCATTCTACCCGCACAGACAACAGGGATATTTACAAACTTCTTTATATGTGCAACATCGCTTAAGTTGCAGTTTTGCGGCATATACATCGGAGGATGCGCCCAGTACCACGAATCGTAGGTGCCGTTATCAGCGTTAAGCATATCGTATCCTGCATCCTCAAGATACTTTGCCGCCTTTTCACTTTCCTCCATATCGCGTCCGATTTCGGTATACTCCTCATCGGGAAGTGCACCCACACAAAAATCCTTAACCTTTGAGGTTACCGAATAACGAAGAGAAACGGGATAATCATTTCCGCATTTCGCCTTAATTGCCTTGACAATTTCCACAGGGAAACGGTAACGGTTTTCAAACGAACCGCCGTACTCGTCAGTACGCTTATTAGTGTATTTAAGTGTAAATTGGTCGAGCAAATAACCCTCGTGCACCGCGTGTACCTCAATACCGTCAACACCCGCTTTTTTACAAAGTTCGGCAGTCTTGGCAAAGGCGTCGATAATCTCCTCAATTTCCTTAACCGTCATAGCGCGTGTGGTAACCTTGTCTGACCAACGCGACGGCAGTTCGCTCGGACTTGCACTCTGATACGGGATATTGATAATTGGCTTTATGATGTCGCGGATAACAGGTGTGTTATGCAACATTACAAGAGGGGTCGGAATAGCCCAAGAACGACCCATACCTGCCGTAATCTGAATAAATAATTTTGCACCCGTCTTATGTATTTCGTCCATAAACTCTTTAAGTTCATCGAACATCTTTTTGTTCTGATAAAGCCACTGACCCATAAAGGTGCTACGGATCGGTGCGATACCTGGGATTATAAGACCGACATTGTTATTTGCTTTTTCAAGGAAAAATTTTGCCGCCTCTTTATCAAAGTGGTTTCCTGTATGCTCCATCCAACCGAAAAGCGAGGTGCCGCCCATCGGACACAGAACAATACGGTTTTTAATCTCAACATTACCGATTTTCCACGGTGTAAACAGTGCGCTGTATTTTGAATCAATATTCTCCATTTAAATCATCTTCCCCTTAAGATTTATTAACCAATCCCGTTTTTGCTTATTTCACGAAGATTGTTGGCGATAAGTTCCAAAGATTCATAAAAAACCTTGCGATTGGCGTCGTTTAAATCTTTTCCCGCCATTTCGACAGCAATAGTAGCACGCGCGCGCACCTGTTTTGCCGCCTGTTTCCCTTTTTCGGTCAAGAACAGTCTTGCACGGTAGAGATTTTTACCGCAACCTTCACGCAAAATCATTCCCTGTTTTTCCATAACCGACATAGCGCGCGACACATCGGATTTATCCTTGTCGCAAACCTCACACAGCTGTGCGGCGGTTATTCCGTCAGCATGACGGTGCATTGTGACAAGATATATTGCGTGCCCGCCCTTCAGCCCGTATTTAGTCATTTCGTCGGTGGCAATTTTATGCCAAAGCCGTGACACTTCGGAAATGGCGCCAATGAATCTTTCAAATCTTTCAACCATAAAATTTCTCCTTTGGAAACATACTGTAATTATACATCAAAAAGGTTGAATTGTCAACATCTCATACTTTCGCACTTCTTTTGCGCTTAAAAAGAAAAATTTGAATAAAAATTGCATTTTTTTACTTTTAGGTGTTGACAATTAGTCTGGTATGTGATAAAATAGCAAAGTCGCAAACGGAGAGGTGTCCGAGCGGTTTAAGGAGCTGGTCTTGAAAACCAGTGACTCGCAAGAGCCAAGGGTTCGAATCCCTTCCTCTCCGCCATTTTTTTGGCTCCTGCGGCAACAGTTTAATATGTGATAGGACATCACAGACTTTGGAGTAGTACTCAAGTTGGTGACGAGGCGCCCCTGCTAAGGGCGTAGGTCGGGTAACCGGCGCGAGAGTTCAAGTCTCTCCTACTCCGCCAAAATCGACAAGGTTCAAATGGGCCTTGTCGATTTTTACTTATTTGCTAATTATATCTTTGAAAAGTAAATCTTTGGAGTATGTAATGAAAAAACAGAGAACCGTTTTACTTAAAACCCCTTTTGAAGAATCATTAAATAAAGAAATCATTCCCTTTTCAGAATATCCGCGCCCACAGTTCAAGAGAAACTCATACCAATGCCTTAACGGTGAATGGTCGCTTGAGGTAAGGTGTGGCGATTCGCTTGAAAAAATCGGAAAGATTACTGTGCCATTTCCGCCCGAAAGCAGAATTTCGGGTATTTGCCGTATAACAAAACCGTCTGAAACGCTGATTTATAGCCGAAAATTTACACATAAATGCGAATCGACAGATGGTAAAGTAATTCTAAATTTCGGCGCTTGTGACCAAATAACAACCGTCTTTATTAACGGTAAAAAGGCTGGCACAAATATTGGCGGGTATCTTCCCTTTTCCTTTGATATAACCGAATTTATTGTCGACGGCGAAAACCTCATTACGGTTGAGGTTTCCGACCCGATTGACACCGAGTTGCCTTACGGAAAGCAGACCTTTAAACGCGGTGGAATGTGGTATACAGGTATCAGCGGCATCTGGCAGACGGTGTGGTTGGAATCGGTTCCCGAAGAATATATTGAGGGTATTAGAATTATACCGCGGCTTGACGGCGCCGAAATCATCGTTTGCGGTGGTAATAAAAGAAAAACGCTTATTCTTAACACACCGGATGGCGAGATAACATATGAATTTTCAGGCAGTAGGTTTGATATTAAGGTTGACAACCCTATAAATTGGTCACCCGAAAACCCGTATCTGTATTATTTTACACTTATTTCGGGCAATGATAAAATCGAATCGTATTTTGCACTTCGCACCGTTGAAGTCAGACAAATCGGCGAAAAATCATTTATTTGCC
>JAZREH010000164.1:0-8312 GCA_045660705.1 Acutalibacteraceae bacterium | reverse complement strand
GCAGATGGACATAATCGTTTATTACACATATCATCGTAAATAAAAAACGCTGTGGTTTTGCCACAGCGTTTTTGTTTTAATACAGTTTAATATCAATCCACAGATTTTCGTAATATCTTCGTATTTCGGGGTCGATATCGTGGTAATACTGAACCTTTGGAATATCCGCCTTGTCGGGGTAGAGGATTTTGTTTTGATAGTAGTAATAATCCTCGTTCTCCATAACGGCGGTATGCGGCGAGGCATAGCCGATATATTCGGCGTTGGCAAGCGCGATATCAGGCTCCAAAAGGAAGTCGATATACATCATTGCCGCCTCAAGATTCTGTACACACTTGGGTATGCAGATGGAATCAACAAAGATGTTGGTGCCCTCTTTGGGGTAGAAGAAGTCGAGGTCCTCGTTAACATCAAGCATTGTAAGGAAATCGCCTGCATAGTATGGCGCAATGGCGGCTTCGCCCGTTTCCATTTTGCCGTAAACCTCGTCCATAACATAGGATTGCAGGGTCTTTTTTTGTTTTTTAAGCAGTTGAGCCGCCTTGTCCCAATCCTTTTTATTGGTAGAATTGAGGTCCTGTCCCAAAATCATCTGTGCCGTCATAAAGGCGTCGCGCGGATTGCTGAAGGTCAGCGCCATATCGGTGTACTTTTCATCCCACAGGGTGCGCCAACTGTGTTCGGGATTTGAAATCAGTTTGGTGTTGTATATAATACCCACCATACCGACACAGTAGGGAACCGAATATTCCTGCTTCGGGTCAAAGAAAAGTCCCTTGTAATCGTCGCTTATATAATGATAGTTTGAAAGTGCTGACACGTCGATTCTGGTCAGCATATCCTCATTTCTGAGGCGTTCTATCATATAATCGGACGGGATAATGATGTCATAGGTGACACCGCCGCTTTCAAGTTGCGAATACATTGTTTCGTTGGACTCAAAGGTGGTGTAATTTACCTTGATTCCCGTAAGCAATTCAAACTCGCGATTGGTGTCAACCGAATCGTCGCTTCCGTCGGAGATGTATTCACCCCAGTTGTAGACATTAAGCACCGTACCCGCCAAATCGGTGTTGTATTTGCCCTTGATGTCCAAATCTGCTCTTACATAACCGCCCGAACAACCGCAAAGGCAGAACAGCAATACCAAAACAAGCAGGGAAATTAAATATCTTTTCATTTAATACCCCTCCTTTTTTCGCTGTTTGTCTGAAGCATATTGTAAAGGATAAGCAGAACAAAAACCGATATGAATATAAAGGTTGAAAGGGCATAGACATCAGGTTTTACCGTTTTCTTGGTCATATTATAAATTACAATGGGAAGTGTCTGATAGTGACCGCAGGTAAAGTAACTTATAACAAAGTCGTCAAGGGAGAGGGTAAATGCCATTATCATACCCGTAACGATTCCTGTCGAGATTGAGGCAAGAACAACCTTGAAAAATGCTTTAACAGGGGTGCAACCAAGGTCAAGTGCCGCCTCTGCAAGGCTTGAATCGGTCTGGCGCAGTTTCGGAAGTACCGACAGTATTACATACGGTAGGTTAAAGGTGATGTGCGCGATAAGTACGGTAAGGAAACCGAGCGACTCATCAAGACCGAAAAGGCGACCGAAAAATACGAACAAAAGCATAAGCGATACGCCCGTTACGATATCGGCGTTCATCATCGGAATATTGGTTACCGACATAACGGCACGGCGTGATATTTTTTTGCGCAGGGCAAGTATGCCTACTGCCGCGGCGGTGCCGATAACGGTCGAGATAACCGCCGACAAAATGGCGATAATAAGTGTGTGCTGAAGTGCGGTAAGCATAGAGGTGTCATATATAAGACCCTTGTACCAGTCGAAAGAAAATCCCTCAAATACCCAGACACTGCCGCCCGAATTGAATGAAAAAACAATCATTACGGCAACGGGGGCATAAAGGAAAAAGAGGATAAGTGCAACATAAAGGCGGGATAAAAACTTCATATGACCACCCCTCCCTCATCGCTGTCGGAAAAGCGATTCATAACGGCAAGACAGATAAGTATCATCACCATAAGCACCAGTGACAGGGCAGAGGCGACATTGTAGTAATCCGAGCCGTGGTTGAACAAAAACTCAATGGCGTCACCGATAAGCAGAGTCTTGTTTCCGCCGAGTTTCTGTGAAATGTAAAAGGTGCTGACCGACGGAACAAAAACCATCGTTATCCCCGAAATAACACCGGGCAGTGACAGGGGGAGTATAACGCGGCGAAGTCGCGAAAAACTGTTTGAGCCAAGGTCGGACGCCGCCTCTAAAAGCGAGTTATCAATTTTTGACATTACCGAATATATCGGCAGTATCATATAGGGGATAAAATCGTAAACCATACCGAGGATAACGGCACCGGGTGTGTTTATAAGTTTTAGTGGTCCAAGACCTAACTTCCCTAAAAATGTGTTTATAAGACCTGTATTTGCAAGAATCGTTATCCACGAATATGTACGGATAAGGAAGTTCATCCACATCGGAAGCATAACGATTATCATAACCATACGCTGTGAACTCATCCGCATTTTGGTCATAAAATATGCCATAGGATAGGCAAGCAACAGTGTTATTAGCGTCGCAATTGAGGCATAAAGGATAGAAAGTGCAAACGCCTTTTTATACTTGCCGATTGCAACAATATTGGCAAGTGTAAAAGTACCGCTTTGGTCGGTCAGGGCAAAGTATGCCATTATGACAAGCGGCACCACGATAAATATTGCCGCCCATACGATGTACGGGCAGGCAATAAGGCGGCTGCCGAAAGATTTTTTATTCATCGGGTCAGTCCTCCTCTATGGGGTTGCCATCGGAATCAAGACTGGCATCCGAAATGGTGTCCATTTCCTCACTGTACGAACTGTAGTCGCCGTAAAGTCCCGAATACTGTGACTTTTTCATTATGTGTATTGCATCGGGTTCAATGAAAAGACCGACCTTTTCATCAACCTTGTGTTCGTCGGTGGTCTGAATCATCCATTTAAAACCGCCGATGTCAACGATTATTTCAAAATGCACACCCAAAAAGTCAACCGAAGTTACGGTGCCCGTAAGCATACCCTTTTCGGGAGCAACTATGTCAACATCTTCGGGGCGGACAACGACATCGACCGACTCGTTTTTATCAAATCCTTTGTCAAGGCACTCAAAACGGTGTCCTGAAAATTCGGCAACAAAGTCATCAATCATAATGCCGTCAAGTATGTTCGATTCGCCGATAAAGTCGGCAACAAATGCGTTTTGCGGCTCATTATATATGTCCTGAGGGGTGCCAATCTGCTGAATATGGCCGTTGTCCATAACAACAACGCGGTCGGACATCGTAAGCGCTTCCTCCTGATCGTGGGTAACAAAGACAAATGTTATACCAAGTTGGCGCTGTATAAGGCGAAGTTCCTTTTGCATATCCTTGCGAAGTTTAAGGTCAAGTGCGGCAAGCGGCTCATCAAGTAAAAGCACCTTGGGTCGGTTGGCGATGGCGCGCGCAATAGCAACGCGTTGCTGCTGACCGCCCGAAAGGGTTTCAATGCGGCGCTTTTCAAAGCCCGAAAGATTAACAAGTTTAAGCATTTCGGTGACCTTTTCGCGGATATCCTTTTCAGGCAACTTTTTAATGCGAAGTCCGAATGCGACATTTTCATACACATTAAGGTGCGGGAAAAGTGCGTACCGCTGAAAAATGGTGTTTACCTGACGCCTGTATGCGGGAACACCAATCATATCGGTGTCCTCAAATAACACCTTGCCGCTGTCGGGGTCAAGGAAACCTGCAATTATCCGAAGTGTGGTAGTTTTACCGCAACCCGAAGGACCAAGCAACGTTATAAACTCGCCCGCCTGAATATCAAGATTAAGACCGTCAAGCACCTGCTCGCCGTCAAAGGAAACATATACATCTTTAAGACTTACGATGGTTTTGTTTTCCATTTTTAAAAGTCCCCCTTCTGCCGAAACTACCCCAGCATAATTTTCTAATATTCTATTTAAAAAATATACGGCTAAATTATCAAAATGTCAAGTCAATTTATCAAAATTCGTGCATTTTTCTGCAAAAAAATAATTCCAAAAGCAAAATGCTTTTAAATACTCTGTTTTCCTTCTGTTTCCTTTAAAATGCTCGATTTTTGTGTTTGTGGGGCGTTTTTGCCGTTTTTATATATGTTGCACAAAGAAAAACACCGTCTAAAAGGGTTTAATCCCGTTCAGGCGGTGTTTTTCTGTGCTTAAGGATTAGCGGTTGTTGTTATCGCTGAAGATTCTATCGCTATCCTTACGGTTTTGTTCGTTTCTCTTGTTCTGGTCGTTTTTGTTCTGATTCTGGTTCTGGCTCTGGTTTTGGTTCTGGTTCTGGTTAGAATTGTTCTTGTTGTTATCCACAATAATCACCCCGCTTTCATTATATATTTTTCGCATTGGTTAAAAAAATATTCACGCTAAAATATTTAACCTTTCTTAACAAATTAATGCAAAAAAATGTGTATAATTAAAATAACAAAAATTAAAAGGGTGTTCTTATGAACTTCAGATATAAGTTTATGCAGTTTATGAGCGGGAGATACGGTGTCGACAAATCTTTTTATGTCATCGTTATTTTGGCTGTCGTTCTTGAAATATTAGGGCTTTTTATACCGTTTATGCCTGTGCGCGCGGTAATACAGTTTATCGTGTACGCGCTTATGTTTTTTGCGATTTTTAGGATGTTTTCACGCAATTTCAATGCGCGACGCCGCGAAAATCAGATTATAAGCGGTTGGCTTTTTAATATAAAGCAAAAAATAAATATCAGAAATCAGCGTCGTGCCGACTATACCCACATATATAAAAAATGTCCGAACTGTAAAGCGGTGTTGCGACTGCCCCGACGGCCTGGGAAACATACAACGGTATGCCCTAAATGCGGAAACAGTTTTTCGGTAAGGGTAAGAAAATAAGAAAAAAGTCATTCTTCGGTTTGAAGAATGACTTTTTTTGTTGTTATTTATTCGTCGCAGAAGACAGTTGCGACCGACCAAGGTGTGATTTTCGGTACGGTTACGGTATAACTGTCGCCCTCTTTTACAACGGGCAGGTTAAATTCACCGTCATACTGTGAACAAAATCTCATCTTTTCGGATTCGGGACGGCGAATTGTCAGTTTAATGTCGGTTTGCGGTTCAATGGTGCAGTTAAGCAGAGAAACGGCAAGGGTTTTGCCCGTTTGATTGCATATACGCGGCATAACCATCTGCTGATACGGACTGTCCATACGCGCGGCAGGTGCGTTATCGCTTATGAAATCAATTATATTCAGCAGGCGGGTGCGCTGATATGTCGGAATAACGCTTTTCCACAGAGCATATCCTATAACCGCCCATTTGCCGCCCTTTGGCGTGTCGGCGATTACCGAGGTGTAACCGAACGGTGCCTCTGGCAGGTTGGCTTTTCGCGCGGCGGCGTAGTCAATCTTATATTTACCGAGTACAATCGAATCATCGGGAATTTTGGTTATCATACCGTAGTTTGCAAGACCGCTTGAGAAAAACGGTGCTTTTAATTCATTTCTGCCGACATGGTTAATCGGGTGGTCGGAAAAGAGTTCAAGTGAGGTAAGACCCTCAAAATCGTTTAACATAGTACCGTCAATACCGAGGTCGATGCCTACCGACTTCATATAAAGTACAGTTTCAATGTCGGTAAGTACATTCTTTTCGCACAGTGCCGACAGGTCGTCGCGGGTCATCTGCCTTGCGGCGGCTGGGTGGAGTATGTAAACACCTTTTTCGCGTTCGGTATAATCTAATGGCAGGGCGTTGCGGACAAGTGCATTTGCGCCGCCGAAATTCTGTAAAAGAAAGTCGTGCATAGTATAGTTTTCGGGAAGTGGGCAAAGATGTGATACTTTAGATTGGGCATAGGTTACGCCGCCGCCCGTTGAACGCTTTGAAATTTGGGACAAATGTTCGTAGTAGGCGCGTTGCTCTGAAAAAAGTTTAAAACCGCGCTGATAAAATTCATATTCTTCGGGTACCGCGCCCAGCATAGCATAACTTATATCGGTGGCACCGTTTGCAAGGTTAAGCGCCGTTTCAAGTGCGGTTCCGTACATAGTCTTACCCATAGCGGTATCGGGGGTGCTTTCGATTTCAGGACAAAGTGAAACTACATATTCAGGTAACATTGAGTGTTGCCACGCCGCCCCGAGCACCTTTTCCATAATATCATTCGGGTTGTGGTCGGTATATGCGCCGCCGCCCGCACGGTACATCGGCGCGTGTCCCGTTTCCTCATACATAACATCGAAAATATAGTCGTGACCGTAACCCGTATATATGCCGTTATATGCGTTCTGAAGAGCCATAACGGTGTCGGGGCAGGCGTCGTGTACTGTTTTTGATATTGCGCGGGCAAGGTTCGCGATACCTGCGCGTACAAAGTTTATATATTTTTCGCGAATCTTTATGTCACCGTGTAAAAATTCCTCAACCAATTCCTCACGGGTGAAGTTTGTACCGCATTGGGCGTTAAACCTCGCCATACAGTCGTCGCAGAAACAACCGAACTGAACGGGCGCGTGGTTTACGGCGCGCATATCGTCGTCAATCCAGAACTCGGCAGGACGGATACGGCTGACATAATATGAAACATGTTCGGTAATATAGTTTATGAAATATTCATCGTTCCAACAAAAGCAGTGGTCGGATACGACACCGTTGTGACCGACCATTTTGCGCACAGGTGAACCCTCAAATACCAGCGCAGAGCAGTCGCGGGTCATCATATACTGACCGTGACCGATTGTGTTGGAAAGTTGCATTGAAACGCGGATACCGTGACTTCGCAGAATATCGGCAATTTCAGCAAGGCGGTCGGCGGTCTGACGGTGAAACTCGTTTGAAGGGTACCCGTATGCGGTGTTAAGCCAGACATCGGTAAAAAACTCTGGATACTTATCGATAGATGATAGGAGTAGTTCAAGATGTTCTTTACGGTTATCGATTCGCTGAACAATTTTCATAAAGTATTACCTCCACGGGTTTTTTATATTATATTTGATTTGAAAACATAAATCTATATATTACTGTATCAAAATATATATTTTTTATCATTATTTTATATCGATATTAACGCCGTTTACCTCGACACCCTCATTCGCGCGGATAAGAATGTACCGTACCCCGTTTATCACCTGAGTTGATACAAGGTCGGTGCGTTCGGGATTAACCTTTATCGAAATATCGGGGGTGTTCATTTCAAACTTCTTTACATCGACAACCGCCTTGGGTGCTATCTCGGCATTTGCGCCGAACTGTTCGTCAAAACGGCTTGTAAAGGTTTCAACCCTTTTGCCGTCAACACCGCAGTATTCAAGCACGGTCTTAAAACTGTTTTTGTTTAGTTTAAGCGGCTCGTCCTGTTTTGACTCCTTATGTTCGCGTACCATTTCGGAAATCTGTTCGTGTACCGAGCGCACAACCTCAAAATCACAGTCGTCCTCTAAAGTTTCTTTAAGGCAGTTATCAAAACTGTCCTTTTTTTCGCCTGCCGAAAGGGGAGGTTCAAGCCCGAATATCGATTGTATAAATTCGGGGTGAACATCAAAAATATTGCGCGTATAGTAAAGTGCGCTGTAAATGTTTGCCGCCCTGTCATCAAACGACGGGAACATAAATCCGATTTCGGGGGCTGAAAGCATAGAGTGTTCGTCGATACAGCGGAAAGAATTGTCATATTCCCTGAAATAAAGCCCCGCATTAAGCGGTTTTACGGGACAGATACTGCATACGAAATATGAGAACATTTCGCTTGACCCGTCCTTTTCTCCGTTCTCGGAATAGGAAAACACATCATAGGTCTCTGAGGCAAGCAATATTGCAAAACTGCCCTCTATTTTGACATTTTCGATAACGCGACGGTAAAACTCGTTTACCGCGCCCTCGTCACGAAGCCCCGAATTTCTAAGTGCCATAAGCAGATGGTGCGGCTCACCCTCCATTGCCTGACGGGCTGAAAACGGGAGGTCTAAAAGATTTGTACCAAGGCTGCCCGAAAGGGATTTTTTCATAATTGATAGCAGTTTTTCCCCCTCTTCAGCCGAGCAGGCTGCCATAGGCTGGTTAAAAACCGAAACAATAGCACGCTCGCCGTTTACAAGGCAACCTCTGATGCTTAAAATATTGTTTTTATCATAGCGGAATCTTTTTCGGATTTCGCGCAACTCTTTATCGTTCATAATATATGTACTTCCTTATTATAGTATAAGGCAAGTATAACATTTATATATGTGTAAATCAATCGCCTTTTTAAATTAAATT
>JAZREH010000163.1:0-4094 GCA_045660705.1 Acutalibacteraceae bacterium | reverse complement strand
GGTTTTATTGACGTGACTTGACGGGTGGGTCAAAATATTTGCAAGTTCGCCGTCATTTGTCATTATAAGCAGACCCTCCGAATTTCGGTCAAGACGACCGACCGGAAAGACCTTAACGCCGACATCTTTTACAAGGTCGGCAACATTTTTACGGTCAAGTTCATCATTCATCGTGGTAACAAAACCGCGCGGCTTGTGTAACATTATGTACACCTTTTCCTTGACGGCAACCACCGTCTTGCCACGCACAGTCACCTTGTCACGCTTTGGGTCGACCTTATCGCCAAGTGTAGCAATATGCCCGTTGACCTTAACCTTTCCCGCCGAGATAAGTTCCTCTGCCTTACGGCGCGAGGCAATCCCACAGGTTGAAAGATGTTTTTGAAGCCTTACTTTATTGTCTTTCATTTTATACTCCTAAACAGATGCTAATATCAGACAGATACAGCCAATGTATTTTGAAATCAAACTGTTTTTCTTTTCCTTTACCGACCCGCACGCCGTAACATCGGCGGTGTGGATACGGGTATCACCTACAAAGTATTCAACCGTCCCGACACACTGTCCCGCTTTTACAGGCGCAAACAGGATTGCGGGTACCTTTATACGCACATTTACTTCACCGCCGTCACCAATACCGACCTGTGCGGACTCTGACGATACTGATACGGTCTTTTCTGCACCGCCCGCAACCGAAATCGGCGCAAGTTCGGGCGCCTCACAAAGCGCCACATTGATTTTTTGAAAACCGTAGTCAAGTAGATTTCTATGGTCCGACCAATCATTTGGGTCGTTAAGGGTTACGGCAATAACATACTCGCCGTCGCGCTCTGCCGCTGTAACAAGGCATCGCCCTGATTTCTTTGTGAAACCCGTTTTCACTCCCACAAGTCCCTCATAACTTGAAAGCAGTTTATTATGGTTTGTAAGGGTACGGTGATACGGCGGATTACCGTAACACAGTCTGGCACTTTTGCTTGATGCCGCCGCCTTAAAATCGGGATTTTTCATTGCCTCGCGTGCGATAAGCGCAAGTTCATATGCGGTAGTATAGTGGTTTTCACCGTCAAGACCCGACGGTGTTTCAAACGATGTGTTTGAAAGTCCCATTTTTTTAGCACGCTGATTCATCATACGCACAAAATTATCAACACTGCCGCCCACACATATCGCCGTAGTATTTGCCGCATCGTTACCCGATGCCAAAAGCATACCGTAAAGCAGGTCGTTATATGTTACCCTGTCGCCCTCAAGCAGTCCCATTGACGAACCTTCGACCGTCACCATTTCCTTTGTGGTAACAATTTCCTTTTCGGGGGTATTACATTCGGCAAGCAGAAGTGCCGTCATAATTTTTGTGGTACTTGCCATCGGTAGCCTTTGGTCGGCATTATGGGCATAGATAATTTCACCCGTATGACCGTTTATAACTACCGCCGCTTTAGCCGATGTACCAACCGCATAAAACGGTATTGCGGTGAATAACACCGCGACAATTATCAAACACGCAATAAATCTTTTCATCACACACCGCCGAAGTTTTTATATATAAACTATACGGCGGCGGTTAATTTGTTATTCCTCGGTCTTTGTTTCCTTTGTAAAAAGGCCCTTTACCTTATCAATAAGTTCGGGCGCCATATTTATCGCCTTGTCGACCGTAGTCATATCATTATATACAGGCAGAATACGGACACTTTCACCCGAAACGGCAATAAATGCAACCGGTGTTACACAAACACCTGCACCGCCGCCACCCGCGAACATCGGGTTTGCCGATTTGGTATTAAAATCACTGCCGCCCGTTGCAAGACCGAACGACACCTTTGATACGGGAATCAAAATAACCTCGCCCGCATTTACAGGGGTGCCGATAACGGTATCGGCATCGGCAAGCGCGCGCATCTTGTCCATCGTTACATCAAGCATTGACTTTATTTTGTTTTCGCTCATAACAAACTTCCTTTTTGTTTTGTCAGTATTATACTATGTAACAGGTTTTGGATTATTCGGCAACATTTTCCACGCCTGCCGAAACATCCTCCCCGTCAATTGTAAGTTGTTCGCCAACATCGTTTATTTCAGGCTTTTCCTTTGGAAGCGGCGGAAGTTCGCCCAAATCCGAAATTGAGAAGCAACGTAAAAAATTCTTAGTTGTGCCGTAAAGCAGAGGGCGACCTGGGAGTTCAAGTCTTCCCCGTTCCTCGACAAGTCCCTTTTCGACAAGTGTCGAAACAACACCCGAACAGTCAACACCGCGCACCTGCTCAATAAAAGATTTGGTGACAGGCTGATTGTAGGCAATAACCGCCAAAACCTCAAGTGCGGCGGGAGAAAGCGGTGTACGGCGCTTGATATCAAAAGCGCGCTTTACATACTCGGCATAACTTTCCCGTGTAGTCAGTTGATAGGTGTTTTCAAGTCGGACAAGTTTAAATCCGCCTTTATTGTTTTCAATTCGCTCAGAGAGAGCAGTAACCAGTTTTTCAATCTTTTCGGGCGGCAGTTCAAAGACCTGTGACAGTCTTTCGATGCTTACCGGCTCACCCGAAGCGAAAAGCACCGCCTCTATAGCGGAAAGTGTCTGTTCCCTGTTCATCGTCTTTTATGCCCCCTTAACAGTTTTATCTGTGAATCGTCACCGTCGTCAACAATTTCGACGCGGTTGGTTTTACAAAGTTCAAGCACCGCCAGAAATGTTGCAACAAGTTCCGAACGGTTGGTTGCCGATGCGTAAAGCGAACTGAGTCTGCTTGTCCCACCCTTTACAAGTTTACGAAGCACATAAACAATCCTTGTCGATACCGCCACAATCTTTTTTGCAACGATTTTTGTAAAGGGAGTAACGGGCGGCGGCAATCTTCGCTGACCGCGACCGACCGCCGCAAGATACGAAAGATATATAGTATCAGGCGTATGCACAAGTTCGTAGGTTTTATCAAGTTCAGGTTCTTCGGGTAGCCGCACAAAGGTATCAAACCCCGTTGTCATTGTCGACAGTTTCTGCGCCATCTGCTGGCAGACCTGATATTCAAGCAGTTCGCCCGTCAGTTCCTCTTTAAGACGGACAATCTCATCGTGTTTTGGTAGCAGGCTTACCGTCTTCATATACACAAGACGCGCCGCCATTTCAAGGAATTCGCTTGCCACCTCTAAATCCTGTTCGCGCATAGCCTCAATCTGTGCCATATACTGCTCAAACAGTACCGTCAGTTGAATATCGTATATATTAAGTTTATTTCGCGCAATAAGTTGCAGTAAAAGGTCAAGCGGACCCTCAAAACTTTCAAGTTTATATGACAGTGTTTTTTCCATATCAGCCACCGAAGAATCCAAAGGGCAGTCCCGCTAAAAACGAAAGACCCGACAGAATCTTTCCCGACAGAAACGAAATCGGAACATCAAGTACACCAAGCCATATAAGTGCCAGAACAACATAGAACAGATAGCGTTCGTAACGCATAAGTTTATAGTACTGTTTGTTAGGCAGAAACGCCGCTAAAAGACGCGAACCGTCAAGCGGCGGTATGGGGATAAGGTTAAATACTGCAAGTGAAATATTTATCTGCGCAATATAAAAAAGGAAAAAGTATATATACATCGATACTGCGCTACCCATTCCGAAGATAAACATCTGTGCATTAAGCAGAAACAGTGCAATAAATGCCATTACTATATTGGAAATCGGACCCGCAAAAGCGGTTATTGCCATACCGACCTTGGGCTTTTTAAAATATCCTGCATTTATCTGCACAGGCTTTGCCCAACCAAAACCGAAAATCAGTATGCACGCCGCACCTATCCAATCGATATGTGCAAACGGGTTTAGTGAAAGTCTGCCCTGAAAACGCGGTGTCGGGTCGCCGAGTTTAACCGCCGTAAAGGCGTGCGCCCACTCGTGCACAGGGAGTGTCAGCATTATAACCGCAAGCGACGAAAGTATAAAAGCAATCGCCTGTGCAAGGTCGATATTACCGCTTAAAATCGCTGAAAGCACCGAAACATCTCCGTTCATTTTATCTTAATAAGGTATTATACCATATTTTTGACGGTTTTACAAGTAAAAAAACACTAAATCCGTCTGCCGTAGAGTT
>JAZREH010000162.1:0-5148 GCA_045660705.1 Acutalibacteraceae bacterium | reverse complement strand
TACCGTACAAAAAGTACGGCGGTATATCTCTGTTGCACTCTCCCTAAGGTCACCCTCGGCGGCCGTTAGCCGCTATTCTGCCCTGCGGGGCTCGGACTTTCCTCAGACATTTCTGTCCGCAACCGCATAACCAACTCTTTTCAGTATTTTATCACATCACTCTATCTGTGTCAAATGTGATTTTTCGGAATAAACTGTACTAACACACAGTCAAAGGGTGATTTATTTGAAAAACGGCTTTGAAAAATTCTTTTTGGCGGCAAACTCCTGTGAGGGTTTTGTGTCGCATTTCGGCGATTGCTATGACCCGCACGACGGTTGGAGGGTATACATAATAAAGGGCGGTCCGGGTACGGGCAAATCGTCCTTTATGCGCTATTTTGCGGCGCGCGCGAATGATATGGGAATGTCGGTTACGCTTTGTATGTGCTCGTCCGACCCGAATTCGCTTGATGCAATTATCATACCACAGATAAAGACGGTGATGCTTGATGGCACCGCGCCCCATACACTCGACCCGAAATACGCGGGTGCCTGTGAGGAAATAATCAACCTCGGCAGTTTTTGGGATAGCGAATATATAAGGAGTTACGCCGACGAAATTATTGCCGTATCGCGCAGAAATTCCGACCTGCATAAGGCGGCATCGATGTACCTTGGCGCGGCGGGTGAACTTATGCGAGAGTCGCTGTTGCGTGCGCAAAAGAATACCGATACGGCGCGGGTCACCGCCTTTGCCGAGTCACTTTGCCGTAAAAGGATTCCGCGAAAAATCGGCATAAAGGGGCGCGAATGGGTGCGCTTTGTAGGTGGAATAACCCCGCTTGGCGTGGTTGGTTACGCCGACACGATAGAGTCTGTTTGCCGGAACAGAATAATAATTTCCGACCGTCACGGCAGCGTTTCCTCCGTTGTTATGGAGGTTGTGCGCGGCTTTGCGCTCGCATCGGGTTATGAGATTATAACCCTCAAAAACCCTTTTTTGCCGTCACATCTGACCGACCATATACTGATTCCCGAACTTTCCCTCGGCTTTTTAAGTGAAAACCCCTATATAAAGTTCGACCTGCCCGACCGCAGAATACACGCGCGGCGTTTTCTTAATACTTCGGGGGTGTCACAGAACCGTCGGCAGACCCGTTTTTGCGATAATACCGCGCGGGAACTAATACTCAATGCCTGCGGTATGCTCTCTCAGGCGAAATCGGTGCACGACCAACTTGAAAAATTTTATATTGATGCGATGGATTTTGAGGCTGTAAGTCTTTTTGCCGAAGAACTTGCCGAAAAATTCCTGTCGGGAGAATAAATTGCCGTTTGTACTGACATACTAACCTAAAAACATCGGCGGAGGGATTTTGTGTCAGGTCGCACATCGGATTACCGTAATGTAAAAATCAGCGGAGATATCAATGCCGACGGGCAGTTGTTTGACGGCATATTTAAAAACGATGCCATACTCAGGCGGCGGCGCATACGGTCAAGGTCGGGCGGTTTTGAGTGTCTGCTATTGTATATGGACGGTATGGTGAACAATGAAATAATAAACGACTCGGTGGTGCGGCCGCTGATGACGGTCGAGGCACAAGTGCCCGACGGTGACCGCGCACAGTTTGTCAGGGAAAAGATACTCTTTTCAAACGATGTGGGTACCGCCGCGACGGTGGATGAGATGCTTCGTGCGATTCTCTACGGCGACACCCTCTTGATAGTCGATAAAAGCAAGACCGCGCTGACCCTTAATACCAAGGGTTGGCGCACCCGCGGAATATCCGAGCCGTCGGACGAACGGGTGCTTCAGGGTCCCCGCGAGGGCTTTGACGAGGCGGCGATGTTCAATGTCGCAATGATACGGCGAAAACTGCTGACCCCCGATTTTTGTGTAGAGGTTGCCCGTATGGGACAGCGCACCGAAACCCTTGTTTTTATATGTTATCTTGGAACCCTTGTCGACCGTAGGGCGCTTGGCGAACTCAAAAAACGAATGTCAAGAATAGATATGGACGGAGTTCTCGATGTGAACTATATCGCCGAACAGGTGCGCGATAATAGGGGCTCGCTCTTTAAGACGACAGGCACTACCGAACGCCCCGATACTGTTGCCGCCCGCCTTTTGGAGGGCAGAATAGCGGTGGTGGTCGACGGTACCCCCGTCGTTTTGACCCTGCCGTATCTGTTTTCTGAAAACTTTCAGTCGGACGAGGATTACTATCTTAACCATACCGTTTCTTCTGTGGGTCGCGCACTTCGGTATATATGCTTTTTTGCGGCGGTCAGCGTGCCCGCAATATTCGTAGCCCTCGTTTCCTTTCACCCTCAACTTCTTCCGACATCCTTTGCCATATCTACGGCACAGTTGCGCGGAGGAGTGCCTTTGCCTACGGTGGCGGAATGTCTTATACTGATTCTCGTTTTTGAAATCCTCAAAGAAACGGGGGTCCGCACACCCCAAAGTCTTGGACACGCTTTAAGTATCGTCGGCGGTCTTGTGGTGGGACAGGCGGCGGTCGAAGCGCGTATAATCAGCGCACCGATGCTGATTACGGTGGCTTTAAGCGGCATTTCGGGACTTATGGTGCCACGGCTTAAGGGCGCGGTCTTTTATATACGTATCGCATTTGTCCTTGCCGCCGCGATGGCGGGACTTTACGGCTACCTTGCCGCACTCGGTATAGTTATATGTTATATATTTTCACTTCGCTCTTTCGGGGTCGACTGTACGGTGTCGGTACGGAGGTTTACAAGACAGTCTTTCAAGGATATTTTCTGGCGTGCACCGTGGAATAATATGTACCGCCGCCCTGCCTTTAATAAAAACGCATTCAGAATGTCGGGAGGTCGGCGAAAATGAGGCGAACGGCAGTTTTAATGTCGGTGCTTCTCTGTCTGTTGCTGGTCGGTTGCCGTACAACAAGGGAATCAGACCGCCGTTTTACCGTTTCGGCACTCGGTTTTGATGTGTCGGGGTCGGACCTTGTCGTTTCGGCAGAGGCGCTGGTTGTCAATTCCGAAAGCACTAAAGAGGAAATAACCAAAAAACTGTTTACCGCACAGGGGAAAGACGCCGCCGACTGTATTTTTAAACTTAAACAGAAAATCCCAAAGGATATCCAACTTGCCCACTGTACCGTGGTGGCGCTCGGCGATACGGTAGAGGGCAAGGCGCTTGACAAAGTTATAGATTACTGTGCCGAAAACCGTGAAATCAATCTTTCTACACATATATGTACCACCGCGAATGCACAGCAACTTCTGTCGGGCGAGGCGGCATCCACCCTTACGGTGGGTTATGAACTTGCAGGGTATATCGAGCACGCCGCCGCCCAGACGGGCGTGACCTTTAAATCGCGGCTTTATCAGGTGCAGTCGGCAAGGCTTGCGCCGTCGCCCGCATTTGTTCTGCCCCGATTCTCGGCAGAGGAAGACGGCTGCACTTTGATTGGCGGCACAAAGGTGCAGAAAAACCGCAAAGCGGGGGAACTTTCGCTTGATGAGGTGGGCAAGGATGCAAAATAAAAAAGAATATACGGCGCATACCGCCTGCCTTGTCGCAATGACGGTGCTGGCATCGGGCATAATCGCGTTGCCGTTCAGAAGTGACGGTAAGTATAGCATTACGGGACTTTTGCTGCCGATTGTCGTGGCGGCGGTAACGGCCGCCTTGTTGCCCCTTACGGTCAGGGCGTTCGGGCGACCCGAAAAAGAAAAGGTCGGTCTTGCAACAGCACTGCTGTATATAGTGACTGTGGTGTTTGCCCTTGTTCTGGCGGCGGACGGATATTCGCGGTTTGCAGGCTTTGTCGGTGATGTTATGCTTCCCGATGTTCCCAAAATATGGCTTGCCGTCATATTTTTCGCCGCGGTGTGGCTGCCTGTGTCCAAGGGTAAGGGCGTGTTGCTTAAATTTTCGCTTTTTGCCTTTTTGATAGTCCTTGCGGTAATCCTGTTCTTCTCTGCCGCATCGGTTGATAGGTTTGAAATGCAAAATATTAAGGTCGGCACCGCATTTCCGGTTTATGACTCGCTAAAGGATAGTACTTGCGGCAGTTTGCGGATTTTGCCGTCGCTTATTATTATATATATATATGTAGGGGTGTTTTCGGCAAAGACCAAAAAACGGGTTGTGGTTTCGGGTGCGGTGACAGGTTGCGCTCTGCTTGCTCTGTGTACCCTTAATGCCCTGCTCATATTCGGCGTACCGCTGACGGCACAACTTGACTATCCTTATGCCGCGGCGGTAAGTACCGTATCCCTCGGAGAACTGTTCACACGAATGGATGGCTTCACATATTATATATATTATGCCGCCCAGACGGTACAGACGGCGGTCTGTGTATCGGTGGCAAGCGAACTCGTTTGTCGATTGGGAGAAAAAAGAAAAAAACAAATTTCTGCATTTTTTCTTGCAATTTCGCTGGCGATGGGTATAATTTTGCAATAATTTTTAAAAAAGTTTTGCGCGCCACTTCGCATAAAAAGGCGGAAAAACCACCATATCTTGGGCATAACTTGTAGGGCAAAACACAAGAAAAAAAAGAAAGAAAAAAATTTTTAAAATTTTTGAAAAAAAGTGTTGACAAACGGAAGTGGTTGTGGTATTATAATCGGGCGCCCTACGGAAACGGGGGTTGCAACGGACCTTGAAAATTAAACAACGACGATAATAAGGACCCGACGATTCTTAAGAGAAATCAAAAGAAATCAAGGACAAAAAATGCGTCAGCATTAAATGTAAATGAGCTAAAGAGCTTATCTAAAAGATTTTAACACATTGGTGTTGAGATACAATATTTTAGAGAGTTTGATCCTGGCTCAGGACGAACGCTGGCGGCGTGCCTAACACATGCAAGTCGAACGGAGTTAACTTTTCAGATCCCTTCGGGGTGATGAATTGTTAACTTAGTGGCGGACGGGTGAGTAACGCGTGAGCAACCTGCCTTACAGAGGGGGACAACAGTTGGAAACGACTGCTAATACCGCATAACATATCTGAGTGGCATCACTTAGATATCAAAGGAGCAATCCGCTAAAGGATGGCCTCGCGTCTGATTAGATAGTTGGTGAGGTAACGGCTCACCAAGTCGACGATCAGTAGCCGGACTGAGAGGTTGAACGGCCACATTGGGACTGAGACACGGCCCAGACTCC
>JAZREH010000161.1:0-3238 GCA_045660705.1 Acutalibacteraceae bacterium | reverse complement strand
GTTAGAACTGTCGGTTTTTGCCACATAGTTCTTTGTGGTATAATCAAAACTATAACTCGGAGGAATCGTACCCTGTGTTGCCCCGATGTGTGTATCAGCATCGTTATCGTAATTATTGTTTACAAAACCACTCGTATTTGGTTGTGTATATACATAACCGGTAAAACCGTTTGATGAAACGCTTTGTCCAACATAACCGGTATTTGCATTGTCGGTTATATCACTATTATCAAATTTAGTTGTAAGAGATATAATGCCGGTATTTACAAAGCGATTGGGGCTTGTGCCAAACTGATATTTAGCGCAAGATGTTCCGAACATTGTATTATGAAGATTCTTTGCGTAGGTGTCAGTAGGTACTTTTGCTTCGCTGATAAAGTTATATTGTTGCAGTGTTCCGTTAAGCACCAACTTTGCATCCTCGGTAGCATCACTATGAACAACAATACCCATACCGATAACACTTCTGCCATCGTCATAATTTGCCGTAGTTACATCTTCCAAAGTGACAGTGCCGCCTTTTATCATAAGGTTAGCAACCGCACCGCCATACAAAGTGGTATTGGTAATTGTAGCATTGGCACGTGTTAAAACAGGTGCTGAACAACCGGAAATATAGCAGTTTTGGATAACCGTATCGCCCATAACATCAATAGCGGCGTTATAGTCTTCATTGTTTGTATACGCACCGTATTTATCGTAAATATCACCAACAATCACAAGGTTGTCAAGCGTTGCATTTTTCGTTATTAAAACTCCGTGTCCTTGACTACCGCTGTAATTTGTCGGCGCACCGTTAAGTGAATAAGTAAAACCGTTGCCATAAAGCGAACAATCCCAATAATTCACATAGCCCGAAGTATTAACATCACAAAGTAACACAAAAGTACCACCGCTTATTGTTCCCTGTGCAGTTGTAATATTGGTTGCGTCCACAACCTCAAGATAAATTTCGGTCGGTATGCAGTAGTCGTTATCCTGAATAATCACTTTAACAACGCCTGTACCGAAGAACTGTATCGTGCCTTTGGTCCAATCGCTTGTATTTTGTGTAAACGTTCCCCCGACAACTGAATTTTCGTCAACACTTGTAACAGCAACCGAAACACCGTTGCTGTTGATTTCCGCACCGTCTGCCGCAGAAAAAAGTGTGCCAAGAGTAACAGTACCGGTATTTCCAACGCGATAAAGGAAATCGCCTGTAAACTTGGTTTCAAACTTTTTAGCCGAAAAAACAATTGTTTTTTTCAACCGTATAAGGTCAAGTATATCGACCCTGCCATCGCCGTTTACATCGTAAACGGAATCTTCAAGCCCTGTGATAAGCGCCTTTTTAAGCAGAGAAAGGTCGGGTGCTGAAACACTTTCATCACCGTTAAGGTCACCTGCTGAAATTGCCGCAAGCGGGGTAATTCCCACACCGAGAATCAATGCAAATGTAATTAAAAGTGCGCCGATTTTTTTAGCAAAAGACAATTTACTCATAACAAAAATTCTCCTTTTAATTATGAAAAATTATATGCAAACATACATAAATTATAACATTTCTCCCAATGAAAAGCAAGGCATATTTTTATTGACATTATCTTAAATAATCATCATAAATATATTGACATTTGATAGAGTAGGTTATATAATATTTATGTTGAGAAACGGAGCGTACTTATCTTATGGGATAGGTGCGCTTTTTTTATGAAATTATCTGGAGGTAAAGAAAATGGCAAAAACAAATATTGTCGATTGGAAAACTATTACGGACTTTGTGATTGATTCATTCGTGGGATACGGTGTTCCCCGCGCCGATGCAGAAATCTGTGCAGATGTACTGCTTGAATCAGACAAGCGCGGTATTGAATCGCACGGTGTAAACCGCTTTAAACCTGTATATCTTGACCGCATAAAGGCAGGTATTCAAAATGCCGTCACCGAAATTGAAATAATCAAGGAAACCCCCACCACCGCCGTTATTGACGGTCATCACGGTATGGGTCAGGTGATCGGTCACAAGGCTATGAGTATGGCGATTGCTAAGGCTAAAGAGTACGGAATGGGTATGGTTGTCGTGCGCAACTCCTGTCACTACGGCATTGCGGGCTACTACTCCACAATGGCGACCAAGGCAGGCTGTATCGGTATGACAGGCACCAACGCGCGCCCGTCGGTAGCACCCACCCACGGTGTTGAGGGTATGTTCGGTACAAATCCGTTCACTATCGGTGTTCCCACCGACGAAGCGTGTGATTTTAACTTCGACTGTGCTACTTCAATTACACAAAACGGCAAGGTAGAATACTATGAGCGTATTGGCGAAGATGTACACCCCGGCACCATAATCGGTCTTGACGGTGAGCCTGTTGAGGGTGATGCAGGTGTTGCCCTTAAAAAGATTCGCGGCGGCACAGCGGCACTTACCACACTCGGCGGCATCGGCGAAGACCTCGGCGGATACAAGGGTTATGGCTTTGCGTTAGCGGTTGAGTTTTTCTCGTCCATTTTGCAGGACGGTGCATACGGTAAGGCGCTTGACGGCAAGGACGAAAACGGAAACATCCGTCCGTATCAACTCGGTCACTGGTTTATCGCAATAGACACCGACCACTTTATGGGCGAAGATATCGCACGCAAAAAGGCGGGCGAAATAACACGCAGTATGCGTGCCTCCAAAAAAGCACCTAATGCCGAGCGTATCTACACCGCGGGTGAAAAGGAATATGAAATCAAACTTGCGCGAAAAGACGGCGTGCCGATAAACGAATCCGTACAAAAGGAAATTATCGAGGTACGCGACGGTCTTGGTCTTACGCAGTACAAATTCCCTTGGGAGGAATAATTTATGGATATCAGACAGGAATCACTTAAAAAGCATTACGAATGGAACGGAAAAATCGAGGTTATATCCCGCGCGCCGATTAACACGCGCGAGGACCTTTCGCTTGCCTACACCCCCGGTGTTGCTGAGCCTTGCCTTGAAATAAACAAGGACATAAACAAATCCTACGAACTGACCCGCCGTTCAAACCTTGTCGCGGTTATAACCGACGGCACCGCCATTTTGGGACTCGGTGATATCGGTCCCGAAGCGGGTATGCCCGTTATGGAGGGTAAATGTGCGCTGTTTAAAGCCTTTGCCGATGTTGATGCGTTTCCGCTTTGCATAAAGTCAAAGGATGTCGACGAAATTGTCCGCACAATATATCTGCTTTCGGGCAGTTTCGGCGGAATTAACCTTGAGGACATT
>JAZREH010000160.1:0-9133 GCA_045660705.1 Acutalibacteraceae bacterium | reverse complement strand
TATATTACCCTTTTTAATATAGCTAACATCGTCGTCATCGCAGGGGAATGCTTTAAGGAAATCCCAGTCTTTCTGATATGTATGTGGTACATAGTTATCAAGTTCTACAGTATAAGTGTTCTTTGACCCGTCAATGCGGTCAATATTGCGCCAGCCGATGTGTGCAGCACCTCTAAGACGCCAACCCCAGTCACCGTGCATTGTATTCGGGTCATTAACACCCTTGAACTGAAGCGATTCAATAAACAGTTTGTCGCCGTCTTTACTTGCATCGCCAAGTTGTATTGCCGAGCAGTTATCAAATGAAACACGGCTCCAATAAATAACAACATTTCCAAGGTTTCCGCTTGTATTATTGCAACGGATATAAGCGCTTCCCTCTTTACCGATATCCATACCCTCAATATGTATGGTCGAAATGTCAAGATTCTTTATTCCGTCGAATATGATATTGGTTTCAGCCCTGAAATGCTCAACATTAAACTGATCAATTTTAAGATTTTCCTCACTGCCGCAGAAACGTGCGCCAACCTCGGCAATCTCGGTTACACGTGTGCCGATAGCACCCATATAAACATTTGCGATATGATTGTTCTTTCTGCCCTTGGACTGAAAATCCATACCGGCATACGAAACCTGACTGTATTCGATGGTTTCAATTTCAAGTCCCTGTGACGGGGTGGCATCTGCCGCCTCATAAATAGCAGTACCTGCCTTTCCGAAGTTTACACAGCGAATCATTGAACCTTCTGTAACGCCGCCATTCTGACCTAAACTGATAAGCACCTTATCGCCCTGTTTTTCCTTGCCGTCAACGGTATTGTTATACATCCTAAGATCCTTTATAACAAACTGACCGTCAGCCTCAACCAAGGTGTAATCACCCTTGGCAATAAGCGACGTGCTACCTGTTTGCGTGCCGATTATCTGTGCATTCTTAAGTTTAAGTGTCTTTGAAATATAGTATGTACCGTCGCCAAGATAGATACTCTTACCTTCGTCGATAAGTTTCTGCATAACCTCATAGTTATCAACATTACCGGGTTTCAGTCCCACCTGTTCGGCGTGGACAAATTCGGTTGACATTTTATTTACAGTCACTTTTTTATCACCCTTTTTACAAGCCGCAAACGACGAAAGCAAAACCGCAGAGAGTGCAATGCAAAGAAACTTTTTAACTGTTTTCATTACTTCCACTCCTCCCCCGTCCATACAACGGTTTTATTAAGATCGGTATCATAATACCTTGAATAATAGGGGCACAGGCACTGTTCGGGTCGGTCAGAAGTCGGACCCTCGGTAGCGATTGCACCCTTTTTGGTTATTATAAGGTTTTCCTCGCTTGTCGGGAAATCAAACCAATCAAAATCGGAATTGGTGACGATATATTCATCAACCGTAATATAATAATCTTCTGTAACTTCAGCAGCACGCTCAAATATCATCTTGGCATTTGCCGAGTTAAAACTGTTAAGTTTAAGTGTGCCGATATGCATACCGTTAAGTGTCTGAATATGCGACTGCAGATACTGTGACTTTCCAATCATTATAAGGGGATTTTCGGCGAAATGGACATCTGAATAATCAAGTGTCAGTTTATCTGCCGTAATAACCGACGATTCAACCGTAATAAGCGGATAATGCAGTGCATAAACGTTATCAAGGATAATCTCCTCTGCCGACAGACCATGCAAGCGCTGGAAGTAAATCGGTGTTTCGGCAATGGTATCCTTTACGGTAAGTTTACCGATTGCAGTTTCGCTTTCCTCACCTGTCCAGTAAATCGCCGAATCAGCACGGTATTTTCCCGAACTTACGGTTATATCCTTAAAATAGTTGCCTGTTCTGGCACCCGACCTGAAATCAAAGCCGCGGAAAGAAAAGTCCTTAACGGTAAAGCCATCCATAGTAACCGAGAAGAACTGATCCTCATCCTCCTCTAATCCCAGTACACTTTTTGCTATACCCGATGCAATACCCGTGCCGACATTTTCAACAACAACATCGGTAAAACGTGTACCGCGTTGGGTAGAGTATTTACCGGAGGTATTGATACCAAGACGCTGACCCTCGGTTTCCTCGCCTGTTACAAGACCGTCCTTAAAACGAATGGTGATACCCTCAACAAAGGCGGTACGGGAGGTGTTGAGTATCGGTTTCATCGGGTCCTCAATATCGGCGGTAATTATGGTCTTATCCGACCCTGCACCGACAATTTTACCGACATATATTGTTTCTTTTACAATAAACTCGCCCTCGGGAAGATACAAAACGCCACCGCTTTGTGCCTGTTTTATGGCGGCAGTATCATCAATGCCGTCATTCGGTATCGCACCAAAATACTGTGCATTATACCACGCCATATTTACATCCATAATCTTTTCCGTAGCAAACACCGCCAATCCCGAAAGAATTGTGACCGCAAGTATTACCGCAATCACTTTTTTAGAAAAAGTTCTCATTTGTTTTCCTCCTTATCCTACAATACCGCTTGATTCGATGCTTTGTGTAAAGAGTTTCTGTACAAACACATATATTATCAAAAGCGGAATTATGCACAGCAAACAGGCACACTGTTTATAAAGCATCATTGAAAACGGATTGTCTGATGCATACATATTTGCTTTCATTAAAGCATCTATGGTCGAAAGTGCGGCAGAAAGGGTACGCGGTTGGTTAAAATACATCGTCGCGGCATTGTAATCGTTCCAATACCATACAAACGAAAACAAAAGGCAGGTAATAAACGATGAACGCGAGTTCGGTATCATTATACTGAAATATGTACGGGGTATCGAACATCCGTCGATACAAGCCGCATCCTCAAGTTCTTTTGGAAGATTTCGGAAAAACTGTCTGAATATGTATATAAACAGACCGCTTTTTACGCCTGCACCGAGAAGTGCGGGGACATAAAACACCATATCGGAATCAAGCAGATTTGCCGTAAGCGGTGTACCCGTAATCCAACCGATAACCGTACCTATTCCTAAAAAGTCAAAACTTTTGTATCCAAGATACATCGGTATCGCGATTGACTGCGGCGGAACAATTATGGTAAAAAGTACAAGGCCGAAAAGAAGACCTTTGAACTTGAATTTAAACCTTGCAAAACCGTAGCCTGCAAATGCACACATCATAACATTTATTATAGTAGCAATAACCGAAATTTCGAATGTTTTCAAAAGTTTTGGGAAATAGTCAAACATATCAAAAACTTCAAGAAAGTTTCCAAAAGTAAGGGTTTTAGGAATCCAGATAACGGTGGGGTCATAGATATCGTCAACCGTTCTGAACGCCATACTTACCATATAAATTATGGGATAAAGGATAACAAAGCACATCGAAACCAAAAACACCGCACGAACAAGTCCGATTGCCAAACCTTTTGAGCGGTTTATCAGCCGTTGCTTTTTTCTGTCGGTCATATTCTGCTTTGCCCCCTTACGCTACTGTATATGTAATACGGCGATTGATGAAATAGTAAACCACACCGATTATCACCGTAATAATAACAAAATATATCCACGAAAGTGCCGAACTGTAGGAAAAGTCAAGGTCGGCGCCAATACTCATAATATATCTTAAAACACCGTTACCGTAATCGGTAAAGTCATCAATTATGGTGTATATAAGGTTAACCATAAGTATCGGCATAACCATCGGGAATGTGATTTTCCAGAATTTTTCCCAACTTGATGCGCCCTCAACATCCGCCGCCTCGTAAAGTTGCGGCGAAACGCTCTGAAGTGCGGCAATAAACAGCACTATCTGAAGACCCGATTTCCATGTCAGTTCAAAAACATTTGATATAACGCTTGAAATGATGCCGACAACATCGGAGGATAATCCCGCTTCAAGCAATACATTTGTCATCGAAAAAGAGCCCGATGAAAACAGCATCTGTGAACGGGAGCCGCTTATAAGCGATGACGAAATACCGCCACTCATATACGAAATTATGATACCGCCTGAACCGACAACAACGGGAATAAAAAATATCGCACGTGCAACCGTTCTGCCCCTGAAATTCTGGATAAGGATAACCGCCATAAACAGACTGAATGCAACGATTATCGGAACGCTTGTTGCAAGCGAGGAAAGTTGACCCGAAAGTTGTTGGGGAAATTTGAGGTCACTTCTGAAAGCCTTAATAAAGTATTTTATTCCTATAAAATCAAGTTCCATACCGTGTGTTGTTATGGTTGTTTCGGAAAATGCGTAACCGATTGAACTTATAAGCGGACGCGCAACAACAAACACAAAACCCAAAAGCCAAGGAAGTACAAACAAAAATCCCGCTATCGACTTTTTACGCTCATACGGAATGGGATGTCTGGTTAATTTTGACATCATTTTTCCCCCTTTCTTAAAACTTAAAACTGTATTCTTTACCGTCAGCAGAAACGCCCGTTACTTTTGCATCTGCCCTGTCAACCGTAATAACGGTTCCGTTTGAATACCTTGTGTACGAAACATCACCGTCGCGCTGATATTGAGCCATAACACCGTCACTTAACAGAGTATTCAATTTTGCAAAATGCTTTGAATACTTGACGATATCGTCGTAAAGCACATTTGCTTCAGCATTGTAAAGATTATCAAAAGAAGTCCCTACGATTGAATATGCCTTTTCAGTGATTAAGTCAAACTGCAGACAACTGCCGTTAGCCGCCGATTCAAGTACAGCACTTTTCATATTTGCCGAAAGGTTTACAGGCTCACCCGTATAGGGTGTGATTCCCGAAAGCACAAGTTGAACAAACGGAATATCATAATCAAAGATATCATTGCCCGTCGATTCATAAGGAATACGCTGTGCAAGGGTTGTATATTTAATCATATAATCGGCAGGATTATCGGCAGCGAAACTTTTAAGTGTCTTTGCCGCACCCAGAACATATTCCTTTGTTTGTTCAAGGTTACAAATAGCCTTTTTATTAAAATCAGAATAAAGTCGGGTCGAGGTGTCACCTACCGAAAGGTTAACCCCGTCGTATATATCGGTCTTTTTAACAAGTTGATTTGTAACCTTTTCTATCACAGACGGTTTAAGGTAGGAAGTTCTTCCTGCCGACTTATTCTTATACGAATTGCTTACATAGTATTTATAGTCGTAAATCGGTGCATTGCTCAGACTTTTTGCGGTAGATGTCCACATATTATATCCCTTGCCCGATTTACTGAAACTGGTAATATTAACCGCGAGGTTAAGTGTACCACCGTTTTCTTTAACAGCCGACAAAAGGGATTTAACATCTCCCTTACTGCCAATCGCCGAAACGGGTTTCATCGAGTAATCAATCTTACCCGCAAGTTGCTCACGGCTCCACTCACGCAGGGTAACCGAAAGATTTTCCACCCCGTCTTTTGAAAGGTCATCGGTAACCTTTTTAATATCATCAATTTTTGAAATTGTAGCATTTACCGTTACAGGAAAACCGATAAGCGACTTCTTTTTCTTTACCGAACCGTAAAAATCAAGTGCCACTTTACCCATATTGTGAGCGCCGACCTTAAGGGAATCGCGCTCAACAAGATAATCCTTATACACCTTTGCCATACCGTTATAGTCGGCATCCTCACCCACCGTACTGCGGTAGGAAACGGCAATCTTCTTAAGGCTAATATCTCCCTTTTGGTAGAGGGTTGACTGTGATACCGCGTTAGAGTCCTCACTTAAAACGACAATGTCGGTTTCGCGCAGGTCAAATGCAGTATATACATTTGCATATGAAGTTATCGACCTGTTAGGATAACACCATACCGTGCACTGAGCCGCACCGTCGGTGATAATCCCCGTTATCGCGGAATTTTCCTTTTTAATACCGAAAACGGGCATTGTTATATTGTAGGCGGCAGCAGGCTTTGCAACGAGATATTTTGATATATCCCTGCCGTAAATGTGCGACGAATAACCAAGTTTTGAATAGGCACCGTTATTAAAGTTCATTACCGAGCCACTACCGTCAGCAACCATTATATAACCCCGTTCGTCGGGAGCGCCCGCGCCAAAATACGGAAGCAACGATACACAGTAAAGACGGGTCTTTTCCGGTTTGCTTTCAACAATTTTGGTGCAGTCGATTGATGCCGAAAAACCGTTCTCGTCAAGCACAATTTTCACAGGAATCTTAAAGCCAAGTACTGCAAAATCGTAAAGCACCTCAAAACCGTTCTTGATATCAGTTACGGTTGCACTTCCGCCCGAACGCACACAGGAGGTTTCGGTGTTGGCTTTTTTATACTGCTTGGATTCAATTTCATAATACTGAATCATCAGAAGCGACTGAAGTTCCATACGGTAAACACCGCCGGCACCGCTGTCCATATCCGCCATATCAGGGTTGCTGTACCAACGCTGACCGACACTGTCCTCATAGAAAAAGCGACCGCTTTTCCTGTGAACAAACAGTTTGCCCGAACTGCCGCTGGCACATTCCTCATACTGAAGATTGCAATACTCCGAAATTTCTACCTCCCCGTCGGCAGAAATCTCCATATCCTCTGCCGCCGCACCGCAGGGCAATACTCCCGCTATCATAACTGCGGCAAGCATCAAACACAATATTCTTTTGTATCCTTTTACGGAAAATCTCATAAAAAGTACCTCTAACTTCTGAATAACAATTCATTAAATACCGATGTTACAAATGAAAAGAACTGTTGTGCAAGCGAAACAAACAACACCAAAAGGAACAACACAAAGAAGATACCAAGAAGTGTAAGTATTCCGCAAACAATGGTCTTTGTAAATGTGAAATCGTGTATTGAACGAAGTGCGCCGACCATTATAAACACACTCCATAAAATGCCGACAACCTGAATGAAACTGTAAAATGCGGCTTCGTCAGCGGTGAAAATATTACTCATCAAAATATTGATTGCGATTGTAGCAATGTACGGAATAAGTGCATATGTACCCGCAACAAAAATCTGATACATATTTCCCTTGCCGTCGGTAAGGGTTGTGACACCCCAGTTAATAACCACAAACAGGCAGTAAAGTATAACCGTTCCTGCAAAATAATACAGTACATTGGTTTTCTCTGACCTGTGATAATTAAAGATAAAACCGGTCATATTCTTGGACATTGTAGTAAGTGCAAACCACGAAAGCAGTATTACAATCGCCGCGGGCATAGACCAAGTATTGGTATCCTTAAGATCATAAAACTCATCCATCGGATGTGTAAGACTCCGCTTGATACGTCCAAGTGGGGTAAGCGGTTTTTCCTTTTTTACAAAGGGCTTTTTAAGTACCGCGACACGGATAATAATATATATCACAATAAGTGCAATAATTATCATCAGTATGCTTGCGACAATCGGGAATGTGCGGCGCAGGAATATATCGCGCTGTGCCTTAAATGCAAGCGAATAACCCTCGCGGTCATATCCGCGCTTGCACATCTTCATAGCGTCCTTGTACTCACCCGCTGAATAAAGTGCGCGGCCAAGCCCCATATAAGCGACCTCGCAGTTTACATTTTTGCTTATAAGTTCTTCCCAAAGCGGGCGTGCTTCATCATAAAGGCCATCTTCGTAGTATCCAAGTGCTTTATGAAGTGTTTTAGTATAATCGGTAGGTTCAAAAACGGTAAGCGATGCCTTTTCCTTGTCAAGCACAACAAACATATCGCCCATTTCGTCAACAGCAACCGCATTTGCAAATGTGCCGTCTTTAGTACCGCTGCCGCCAAATATACTTATAAGACGACCCTCTGTATTGTACTGGAAAACCCTGCCGCGTGTTCTGTCAAGACCGTTGATAAGACCGTTTCGGTCAACACAGATATCAACAAACTGGGTTACGATAGAGGTATTATTAAGAAACGCCGATTTAAGGTCGCCGTAGTTGCCCGCGGTACCCGAAATATTCTTGTTGTAAAGGGTGATAACATCGCTGCCCGTAGCGTTAAGCTTGCGAAGTTCATCCTTTGAATCCTTGGTTATCTGTGTGCATGTATAGATAAAGTTATCATCGTCGATATCCATACTTACATAGGCAATCGGGACATAGCGTGTCATTTTATTTTTCTGTTCTTCCGACATAATTTTCTTCCACGCATAGTCGGCAAGCACCTGTACCGTTATATCAACCTTATTGCTTCCGAAGAATCCTGCAAATTCGCCCTTTGAGTCATAGGCAAGCGCACCGTAATAATACCCCTCTGAAAGGATATATACCGTTCCGTTGGAACTTTTTATAACGCTTGACGGCAGGAACTTAAAATCTTCGTCAAGCAGGGTCGATTCGGGTCTTGTATAAACCTCCCTGACATTGCCGTCGGGCGCCATTTCGATAACTCTGCCTTTTTCCTTCTGACAGATAAACAGATTGCCCGCACCGTCAACAAACAGCGCACTAGGTGTTTCAAGTTTTTCGGTGTTACCATCAATAACAACACTGTCAATCACCGAAACCGCAGAAAGGTTATCGCTGATTTTAAGAACGCGGTTGTTGCCCGAATCCGAAATATATACGGTGTTATTTTTATCGACAAAAACATCGCTTGGCTCAACCATCTTGCCGATACCCAAATCGGTACCGAGGATTACATCCTTTACGGTGTAACCCACAGGTGCGACAATTTCCTCATCCCATGCATCGTATGTATATGACTCATACGCGGCGGCAGAGGTATTAATACCAAGTGCCGACAGCATAACTGCAATCAGAAGAAAAGCCGACAAACACTTTTTAAAACAGTATTTCTCTTTCATACCTTACTCCTTAATCGCGGCACTCGCCATAGTTTCAACAACATTGGATTCGAGTATCAAAAACATCACAATCGGCGGTATCATCAGGAAAACAGAACCTGCCGCCGAAGCACCCGCACGGGCGATTCCCGCACCCGCCGTTATCTGCGAAATGATAACCGGCAATGTTCTGAGGTCTTCTCTGAATATGTACTGCTGACCCGCGTTACCCCAGACACTCTGGAATATAAATATAGTAAGCGTAAACCAGGCTGGTTTGACATTGGGCATTATTATATTCATAAAAATTCTGTATTCCGAACAACCGTCGATTCGCGCCGCCTCAATTATTGCCGAGGGAATCGGCTCCATAAACTGCTTCATAAGAAATACGCCGAGCGTTGTACCGAGTGACGGCAGAATCATC
>JAZREH010000159.1:0-2417 GCA_045660705.1 Acutalibacteraceae bacterium | reverse complement strand
CGCTGACTGTAACATCGCATTTAAGACCCGAAAGTCGGTCGGCAAGAACCTTTGCCACCCTGCCGCAACCGATGACAAGCACTCTGCTTTTCCAAAGGGTGTAGGGTGTTCGCGATATTGCCTCGGCTATTGCCCCCTCGGCGGTGGGTACGGCGTTTAAAAGCGCGTAATCGTCAAGGTTGCAGTAGTCGGTAAAGCGCGTTCGCTTTGGGGTGTACGCACCGCACAGAATCTGTACCGAACTGTCAACGCGGTCGAAAATATCAAGCGGTATTTCGCGTTTTGTAATCGGGCAGAATACCGTTTTGCCGTCACGCGTTGTCGGAACGGGAAGTACAATCGCATCAAAGGTATAGTCGGGGTAGCCGCTGTCACCCTCGAACACGCCCATTGTGTCAACATTAAAACCCTTTTTGCACAGTTCACCGTACAGTTTCTGTATACGGTTGTCGCCGCCTACAAGCAGAACCTTTTTCATATTATCACACGCCCAGTAAAAATAAATAAAGCGCCCAATGAAGCCTCACTCCATTGTATGGCGCTTTATTGTTTTTAGTTACGGTCAATTTGCCCTGCAAGGGTTAAAAGTTTTTCTTTGTGATTTAGTTCGGGAGAATCAATAACAAGGTCAAGAAGTAGGTTCAGTGTTTCCCTGATATCGGCACCCGTAATGCCGATATTCATAAGGTCGCCGCCGCTGATATCAAGCATATCAGTCCTGTAGGCATCGCCGCCCGCTAAAATTCTTTCGGTTTCGGTTTTTAGCTGGTTTAAATCGCGGTTATATATCGCGGCGTGAAAATCAGCAATATCGAAAACTATGCGGCTGTCACATTTTTTAAGCAGATGTTTTATCTGTCTGTCGGTTTCGGGCGGTGCAGAAATATTTTCTGCCATATCGGCGCAGTATCTTGAGATACTGTTTTTATACTTTAGCGCTTTTGCGGTTTTAAAGGCATCGTCACTGCACAAAAAAAGTAGTGCAAATATGTGTAATTCCTCGTTTTGTGGCAGTTTACAAATTCCCGAAAGGTCTGCACTTTTTGATATTCCAAAATCTGCAAGACCGCCGCTGTTAATCAGCGGTGTCAGTGCGGCGGGGTCGCGCCCCATAACCGCCTTTATAAGTTCGGCGGCGACACGCTCACAACTTACCGCTGAAAGAGTGTGTGATAGTTTAAGTGCCGCCGAAAGGGTTTTGTTTTCGGGTGTAAAGCAAAGTTTTGACGCGAATCTGAAAAGGCGGAGTATCCGAAGCGCATCCTCGCCAAAACGGGTTTCGGGGTCGCCGACGGCACGAAGTACGCCTTTCTTAATATCGTCCTGCCCGCCGTAGGGGTCAACAATGCCGCGTTTCGGGCTGTAGCATATGGCATTGACGGTAAAATCGCGGCGCGCAAGGTCGCTGTTTATGTCGGATACAAAGTGAACTTCGTCGGGACGGCGGTTGTCGGTATATCCGTTTTCGGTGCGGTAGGTGGTGACCTCAACGGGTGTATTACCGTGGATTACGGTGACTGTGCCGTGCTTAATTCCCGTATCGGCAGTGTGCGGAAAAATCGCCTTGACCTCACTTGGCAGGGCGTTTGTGGTAACATCAAAATCGTGCGGCACTTCGCCCATAAGCATATCGCGGACACACCCACCGACGGCAAATGCCTCGAAACCGTGTGCCTCAAGACTGTCCAATATAAAGCATACATTTTGTGGTAATTTCAACAACATTTCAAACCTCGCAAATTAAGGGTTTATTTTTTGACAAAAAAATTATATAATAATATAATAGGTATTACAGGAAAAATATGTATGGGGTGTATCTTAATGAAACAACTGCGCGAAGAAGATAAAATTTTAAACGGTGTAAAGCGTATTCATATGATTGGTATAGGCGGAAGCGGTATGTGTCCGCTTGCCGAAATACTGCACAGTAAAGGATATGAACTTTCGGGTTCGGACAATAACGAAAGCGACCCGCTGAAGCGTGTTCGCGCACTTGGCGCTAAGGTGCATATGGGTCACGCGGCAGAGAATATAGGGGATGCTGAACTTGTGGTATACAGCGCCGCAATAAGCGGGGACAACCCCGAAATTGTCGAGGCACACCGTCGCGGGATTCCAACGATGGAGCGCTCG
The DNA here is from genome assembly GCA_045660705.1 of Acutalibacteraceae bacterium. Taxonomy (GTDB): domain Bacteria; phylum Bacillota; class Clostridia; order Oscillospirales; family Acutalibacteraceae; genus UBA737. The sequence goes on along the minus strand of JAZREH010000159.1, from coordinate 284 downwards.
CATCTGCTTGGCGCGATAACCCGTTATTACGATAATGTTATCGGGGTGTGCGGCACACACGGAAAAACCACCGTTACCTCTATGATAACACATATTCTGATTTTAAACAAGATGCAACCTAACGCTGTTATCGGCGGACGGCTTCCTCTTGTAAATTCAAACGGTGTTACGGGCGATTCCGAAATCCTTGTGTGTGAAGCGTGCGAGTTCGTTGACACCTTTTTACAGATGTCACCTGATATTTCTGTACTTCTTAATATCGATAACGACCATCTTGATTATTT
>JAZREH010000158.1:0-3518 GCA_045660705.1 Acutalibacteraceae bacterium | reverse complement strand
CTTATTTACAGTGAAGTGCCTGCAAATGCCGCGGCGGTGTATACTACAAACCTTGTAAAGGGCGCACCGCTTACAGTTACTAAAAACCATATTTCTGACGGTACCGCACAGTGCGTTATCTGTAACAGCGGTAACGCCAACACCTGTAACGCAAACGGTATAGAAATTGCCGAAGAAATGAGCGAACTTGTCGCAAAAGAACTTGGCGTTTCGGCAAACGATGTTGTTGTTGCGTCGACCGGTGTTATCGGTCAGCCGCTTGATATTGAGCCGATAAAAAACGGTATACCCGAACTTGCACGCGGTCTTTCTGCTGATGGCGGTGTTGCCGCGGCAGAGGGTATTATGACCACCGATACTAAACTTAAGGAAATTGCGGTTGAGTTTACGGTTGGCGGCAAATCGTGTAAAATCGGCGGTATCGCAAAGGGTTCGGGAATGATTCACCCGAATATGGCGACAATGCTGGTCTTTATCACAACCGACTGTGCCATAAGCAGTACAATGCTTCAAAAGGCACTTTCAACCGATATTGCCGAAACCTTTAATATGATAAGTGTTGACGGCGATACTTCGACTAACGATATGGTTACTGTGCTTGCCAACGGTATGGCAGGTAACGATGAAATTACCTGCGACGGTGCTGATTTTGATACCTTTATGCAGGCGCTTAACACCGTAAATGTATGGCTTTGCCGTCATATTGCCGCCGATGGTGAGGGTGCTACAAAACTGCTTGAATGTAGTGTCAGTGGTGCCGCCGATAAGCAGACTGCAAAGACGGTTGCAAAGTCGGTTATCTGCTCGTCACTTACAAAGGCGGCGATGTTCGGCGCCGATGCCAACTGGGGCAGGGTGCTTTGTGCAATCGGCTACAGCGGTGCCGATGTTGATGTAAACAAAATTGATGTTGCTTTCCGTTCTCAAAAGGGTGAAATACCTGTCTGTGTTGACGGTGCAGGTATTGATTTTTCTGAGGAAAAGGCAAAGGAAATTTTGCTTGAAGACGAAATCGAGATTCTTGTTGACCTTAAAAGCGGCGAATCTTGCTCTACCGCTTGGGGTTGCGACCTTACATACGATTATGTTAAAATAAACGGTGACTACCGCACCTGATTAAGGGGATATTTTTATGGCTTTTGATATCAGTAATGCACATCGCGCCGAGGTGCTGACACAGGCACTTCCTTACATTCAGCAGTATAAGGATAAAATCGTTGTTATTAAGTACGGCGGAAACGCTATGATTAACGATGACCTTAAACATCAGGTTATGGAGGATATCGTGCTTTTGCGCCTTATCGGTGTCAGCGTTGTTCTTGTCCACGGTGGCGGTCCCGAAATTACCGAGATGCTGTCGCGTGTCGGTAAGGAAACCAAGTTCGTTGACGGACTTCGCGTTACCGACAAGGAAACGGTTGATATCGTGCAGATGGTACTTGCGGGCAAGATAAATAAAAGCCTTGTTAATCTTCTTGGTACAATGGGCGGTCGTGCAGTTGGTATTTCGGGTATCGATTCGGGACTTATCAAGGCGGCTGTCAAGGATGACCGTCTGGGTTATGTCGGAAAGATAACTGGTGTTGATGTAACGCTCATCACCGACCTGCTTGAAAAAGGATACATTCCCGTTGTATCGACGGTGGGTTGCGACGATGACGGTAACGCCTATAATATAAACGCCGATACTGCCGCCGCATTTATTGCCGCCGCACTTAACGCCGAAAGGTTAATTACTATGACCGATATTGCAGGCGTACTTAAAGATAAGGATGACCCGTCATCGCTTATTCCTTGTATTGATATAAAGGATGCGGTGGAACTCTTTAACGACGGAACCATATCGGGCGGTATGATACCCAAGGTCGAATGTTGTATTGATGCAATTCACCGCGGCGTTAAAAAGGTTATTATTATGGACGGCCGCGTGCCGCACGCACTTCTGATTGAAACACTCACCGACGAGGGCGCGGGCACAATGGTTGTGGAGGAAAAAGATAAATGAGCATAAAGGCAAATGACCGTGAGTATATTGCGGGTACATATGCAAGGTTTGATATCGCCCTTACACACGGTAAAGGTGCCGTAGTGTTTGATGAGGACGGTAACCGCTATATTGATATGGGTACAGGTATCGCCGTTAACACATTCGGTGTTGCGGATGATGAGTGGGTTGCGGCAGTAACTGCGCAACTCGGTACACTTCAGCATACCTCTAACCTTTATTATTCTTCGCCTGATGTAACACTTGCAAAGTTGCTTTGCGAGAAAACGGGTTTAAAAAAGGTTTTCTTTTCAAATTCGGGTGCCGAGGCAAACGAGTGTGCGATTAAGGTCGCACGCAAATATGCCGCTGATAAAAAGGGTGCCGAATATAATACCATAATTACACTTAAAAACAGTTTTCACGGCAGAACAATAACCACCCTTGCGGCGACAGGACAGGATGTGTTTCATAGTGACTTCCTACCGCTGACAGGGGGATTTGTGTACTGTGAGGCAGGCAATATTTCTGAACTGAACGACCTTGTAAAGGACAATAAGGTTGCCGCTATTATGTTTGAGGTTGTTCAGGGTGAGGGCGGTGTAATGCCGCTGGATTCTGATTTTGTTGACGAAATCGCCTCAATTTGCGCGCGTGAGGATATACTTATGATTGCTGATGAGGTGCAGTGCGGAAACGGCAGAACTGGTGAACTTTACGGTTATATGAACTATGGAATTTCGCCCGACATCGTTTCGACAGCAAAGGGTCTTGGCGGCGGTCTGCCGATAGGCTCAACTTTGCTCGGCGATAAGGTAAAGGATGTTCTGACAGCAGGTAGTCACGGTTCAACCTTTGGCGGAAACCCCGTCTGCTGTGCAGGTGCCGTAAATATTCTGTCGAGGCTTGACCGCGAAATGCTTGACGGTGTTAAGGCACGCAGTGAATATATCATAAACGAGTTAAAGGACGCCGCGGGTGTCAAATCGGTATCGGGTATGGGTCTTATGCTTGGAATCGAAACCGAAAAGGATGCGGGTGAGGTCATTGAAAAATGCCGACAAAACGGTGTACTTGTAATTAAAGCAAAGTCAAAGGTAAGACTGCTGCCTCCGCTTAACATACCTATGGATTTGCTTTCACAGGCGGTTTCGGTCATAAAGGAAGCCTGTAAATAATTAGTTTTAAATTTTAGATTATATATAAGGAATGGTTTTATGGAACTTAAGGGAAGAAGTTTTTTAAAGTTGCTTGATTTTACCCCAGAGGAGATAACATATCTTATTGACTTTGCGGCAGAACTCAAGGCAAAGAAAAAGGCGGGTATACCGCACCGCTTGTGCGAGGGAAAGAATATCGCCCTGATTTTTGAAAAGACAAGCACGCGTACCCGTTGCAGTTTTGAGGTGGCGGCGCACGACCTTGGAATGGGTGCTACCTACCTTGACCCGTCAAGTTCACAAATCGGCAAAAAGGAGAGTATGGCGGACACCGCGCGTGTTCTTGGACGTATGTTTGACGGTATTGAATACCG
>JAZREH010000157.1:0-3238 GCA_045660705.1 Acutalibacteraceae bacterium | reverse complement strand
CTTGAATGTGCCAAAAATATGACCCGTGTAAGCGCTGGAACACAGTATTACGGTTATGCGCTTAAAAACGGTAATATCGGTGTTTGGGGTACAACCAACACCGTATTTGACCCGAATAAGGATGTTACAAGATTCCAGATGGATAAACCTGCATATATCCAGGGTATTCAGTTTGCTTGGTACCTTTATAATACCCACAATGTAACCCCGCGCGATTCCGGCGACTCGGTCAATGCGTTCAAAAACGGTACCGTTGCCATGATTCACGGCGATGCCTATGAAGCAACCGAGTATAAAGATGGTATCGGTTCGTCTAACCTTGGCTTTACACATCTTCCGCTTGGAAAACAGGTTTCAAGTTACAGTCAACTTTATTCAACAAGTATCGGTTTGGGTTGGATTATTCCCTCTACCGTCAAGAATCCCGAAGTTATGGCAAAGATACTTTATGACTGGGTATATCCCTATTCCTGGCGTACTTCTTGGGAAGAAAGCAATCAGAACTTGTTCGGTGATAAGCAATCTTACGAAACCGCCAAGGAAATGTCTGATTACGCTTCCAAGAACATTGCAAAGCCCAGCCCGCTTGCACTTACAAACATCACATGGGGTAACTACGGTATTCAGCAAAAGATTGCACCCCAGGCATACATCGATTCTGTCAAGGCAGAGGCACAGGCATCACTTGACAGCATCTGGGCAGGTTACACGCCCTGATTTTAACCCTGAAAGGTTAATGAATTATTTGAACTGTGAGGTAACATTATGAAAATGCAGAAAACAGGGAAATTAATAGCAGGCATATTAGCGGCATTGACCGTAGCGCAATGCGTTTATTTGCCCTGTTTTGCAGAAAATAATGGAGGAGATGTCATCAGTGGTGACATCTCCGATACCTCCGCAGTTTCTTCAAGTGCCAATCTTCCGTCAATTTTCGGTTATATAGAACAGATAGATGCCGTCTATCCCGAGGACAGCATCACGGTACTTGAAAACGCAACAGAACTTTCGTCAGGTCAATCTTTTAAAACCTCTTTTGAGGTTAATCGGGCGGGTCTTTATGCCATAAAGTTTTCATACAGTATAGTTAATTCTTTCGGACAGTATCCCGTTATTTCACTGTGCATAAACGGTGAAACACCTTACACAGAGGCGCAGTCACTCAATTTAATGCGTAAATGGGAAAACACAAAGATCGGTCAAGAACCCCTTACCGATGCAACACTGCCTAAGCAGAACGAACTTTATGATATACAGACCTGTTATTTAAGGGATACCGTTAAATATTACGGTGATATACTGTATTTTTATCTTAACGAGGGCACAAACACCATTGAAATACAGGTGGATTCCGAAACAATAACCGTACACGGCATTACCTTTGAAAACCCCGAAATAGCGGCTTCTTATAAAGAAACCAAAAAAGACTATACTTTTCCGAAATACAGGGGTGAACCTATTTATATCGAGGGCGAGGACGCCCTGTATCAGTCCGACGCATCACTGTATCCGATAAATGACCCGTCATCGGCGGCGATAAGTCCAAGCAGTCCGTATACAAAATACCTTAATGTAATCGGCGGCACTAACTGGAGCGGTGTCGGTCAGTACCTTGAATGGAAAATAACCGTTCCTGAAGATGGGCTTTATAAACTTGGTATCAAATACCGACAGAACACTAACTACGCTCTTAACAGTATCCGTACAATTACGGTTGACGGCAAACTTCCTTTCAGTGAATGTGAAACGGTTTCTTTCCCTTACAGTGCTACATATAAAAACCTGACGGTCACTGCCGATGGCGATGATGCTTGGTTTGCACTTACTAAGGGTGAGCATACCGTTCGTATGGAGGTTTCTATCGGGGAACTTAATGAACTTCTGACCCGTGTAGAGGATATTGTGACACAACTTAACGCTGCCTACCGCAAGGTGGTTATGATAACGGGAACGAATCCCGATAGTCTGCGCGACTATTTGCTTGAAGATACCATTCCCGAAACTTTAGAAAACCTTGAAGAAATGCGGATAGAACTTGAAGACAGTGCAAAGGCACTTAAAAAGATGTACGGGGGTTCGACTTCGGGCACTAAAATTATGGAAACCGTGGCTGATCAACTTTCGGAATTTGCCGAAGATTCTGCCAATATAACAAGTTCCTTTGCCGACTTTAAATCCAATATTTCTTCGCTTGGCACATGGCTTGTTGACGCTAAGAAACAACCGCTCAGTATTGATTACCTCTGCCTTTACGGCAGTGATACCGAAATGAAGCGCGCGGGTGCAAGTTTCTGGACATCGCTTAAATATCAGATACAGTCGTTTTTGTATACCTTTACCGACGCATATATGAATGTTTCTGAAAAGGATACGGTGGTCGTCTGGATGTCGTCGGGTTCTACCCAACATCGCATATTAAAACAACTTGTTGACGCTTCCTTTGACGGGGAAAACGGCGAGGCAAAGGTTGACTTGAAACTTGTCGGGTCAAGTCTTCTTTCCGCCATTATTTCGGGCAAAGAACCCGATGTTGCACTTGGTATAGGTTCGGGCGAAATTATGAACTTTGCCTTCCGTAAGGCGGGCGTTTCGCTGTCACAATTTGATGATTTTGACGAGGTGGCAAAGCGATTCCGCCCAAGTATGTTTATTGGCGTTACCTTTGAAGATAAGGTCTATGCCTTACCCGAAACCCAAGGCTATCAGGTTATGTTTTACCGTACCGATATTTTACAGGAACTGAACCTGAATGTTCCTGAAACCTGGGACGAGGTTATATCGGTAATGGCGGCACTTAAGAAGAATAATCTTGAGTTTGGCATACCGCTTGGAACGGCTACATATACGACACTGTTATTCCAGCGCGGTAAAAGTTTTTATAACGATGAACTTACCGCAACCACCGTAACCGACTATGAATCGTTGGACGCATTTAAGACCTGTTGCAGTTGGTTTACCGAATATAAATGTCCCATTTCCTATAACGGATTGCAGCGCTTCAGAACGGGCGAAATGCCGATTTTGATATCGGGATTTGATATGTATAATAATCTTGATATACTTGCCCCCGAAATAAAGGGGCTTTGGGGTATGACGATGATACCCGGTACCGTTCGCGATGACGGTACAGTAAACCGAAGCGTTTCGATAGAGGGCGCATACTCGGTGATACTTAAAGACGATAATGTTGAACATTCGTGGGAATTCCTTAAATGGTGGACATCTGCCGAAACACAGT
>JAZREH010000156.1:0-1596 GCA_045660705.1 Acutalibacteraceae bacterium | reverse complement strand
ACGGTTGTACTGCTGCCCAAAAAAATCGGCGGCGAAATCAAGACTTTCGATGCAAAGGAAATCTTTACAAATGTTGCCGGTTAAGATACTTGGACTTACTTTTGTCTTTGCAAGTTGCGCCTTTTTCGGCTTTCTGAAATCAATTGCGCTTGGTCGTCGCGCCGAACAACTCACAGAGGTTATAACGGGTCTTGCCTGCCTTAAAGAGCAGATACGCTTTAGCGGTGGCGAACTTAAAACGGTACTGCCGTTATGTCTTGGCGGTGTGTGCGCGGTAAGGATTGAAAATGACGGTGTAACGGTACTGAAAAATGGGCTTTGTGATGAGGATATTGCAATTTTAAAGCGGCTGTTTGACGGGCTCGGTAGCGGTGATATCACCGCCGAAACAAACCGAATCGAGCGCGCGGTGGCAAGCCTTAAGGTACAGCAAAGCGGCGCGGCGGAGGATTTTAGTAAAAAGGGGAAACTCTGGCGCGGCGGCGGTGTATGTGTCGGAACGGCAATCTGTATTTTGCTAATTTAGGTGATACTCTGATGGATGTTGATTTTATTTTCAGAATAGCGGCAATAGGCATTATTGTCACCGTTTTAAATCAGTTGCTTGTCCGTTCGGGCAGAGAGGAACAGGCGATGCTTACCACACTTGCGGGACTTGTGGTGGTCTTACTTATGGTGGTGGGTGCAATAGCCGACCTGTTTTCAACCGTAAAGGGGTTGTTCGGACTGTGACGGGCGAGGTTATAAAGATTGCGGCGGTTGTAACGGTCGGGGCGGTGCTTGTGCTGCTGATAAAGCCGTATCGCCCTGAAATGGGGATACTCACAACCATAGCGGCGGTGTTGGTGGCGACGGTAATGACGCTCGGCCTTCTTACCCCTGCCGTAACCGGACTTTCCGACCTTTTTGAAAAAAGCGGTGTTGATTCGCGGTATTTTAAGGTGGTATTAAAGACGCTGGCAATCGCGTATCTGTCGGGTTTTGCGGCAGATACCTGCAGGGATTTCGGACTTTCATCGCTTGCCTCAAAGGCAGAGTTTGCGGGCAGATGCGCTATTCTTGTGATGTCGTTGCCACTTTTGTCCGAGATACTTAACACCGCGTTGGGGTTTGCAGGGGTATGAAAAAGATTGTGATTTTTTTGCTTTTTGTACTGCTTTTGTCGGTTAATGTTTCGGCACAGGGTAGTGACGATGTATATAAACAGCAGTACGAAATAAGCGGCGCACAGGACTTACAGCAGGCGCTGCCCGATGATGTGCGCGAGTTTTTGGATAGTAATGATATCGATCCATCGGACAGTAATTGGGTCGCAAAAATCACACAAAAAAGTGTTTTCGGGCATATAACAGAGTTTTTGTCGGGCGGTGCGAAAACCCCGTTTAAGGTGGGTGCCGCTTTGCTTGGAATTATACTTATAACGGCGGCAATCGGCGCGATATCGGAAAGGGAGAGTGCCGATGTGTCGGCTGTGTATATCAGCGTGCTTGCTATTGTCGGCGTTGTGGCACTGCCGCTTTGGGAAACCGTTTCGTCGGCAACCTCGGCAGGAAAGGGAGGCGGGACATTTATGCTTTCCTTTGTGGCTGTTTTGGC
>JAZREH010000155.1:0-3351 GCA_045660705.1 Acutalibacteraceae bacterium | reverse complement strand
ATGCACCCGCACCCTCAATCATAAAACTGATTTCCTTATAGCCACCGATTTCGGTTTCACTCACATTTGTGACATCAATATTCCAATGCCTTGATTCGGAATACATCGAGTACATTCTGAAAAGTGCCGCCGCAAAGAGCGCCGCCTCCTCGCCGCCTGCACCGCCGCGTATTTCGACGATGACATTCTTATCGTCATTGGGGTCTTTCGGAAGCAGTAAAATCTTAAGTTCGTCGGCGTAGACCGAAATCTTTTCCTTTGCCTCGCGCAACTCCTCCTCGACAAGTTCACGAAAGTCCTTATCAAGACCGCCCGCCTCAAGAAGTTCGCCCGCCTCCCTTTCGGCATCGACCGCCGCCTTATACTCGCGGTATTTTTCGACAATGGGTGTAAGTTCACTATGCTCTTTCATAAGACGGCGGAAAAGTTCGTTATCCGCCACCGTTTCAGGGCGTGTAAGTTGTGTACCAATCTGTTCATAACGGCTTTCAACCGCCGAAAGTTTATCTAACATTGTCTATTCTCCCAAAGAAATAATCTGCTTTATATTTTTTTCTGCCTTTGTGCGTGCAAGCATTACCTCGTGCCCGCAGTTTTCACACCGCAATTTAAAGTCCATACCCACCCGCATTACCGAAAAGGTATCACATCCGCACGGGTGCTTTTTTTTCATAACAAGACGGTCGCCCACCTTAATATCCATAAAAACCACCTTTACAAGGTCCTATTCTGTAATATTATAAACTATTTTATAGATAAAGGCAAGATTTTCTTGATTATATCGGGATTTAATGATAAAATTTAAGCAGAATCACTGTTTTAAGGAGTCGTAAAATGCATTCGGTTAAGATTTTACACTGTGCCGATGTCCACATCGGCGCGACAGAAAGTTTTCTCGGTCACGGTGCCACCGCGCGAAGATTTGAAACACTTATGACCTTTGAGCGTATTATTGCCGCCGCACGCCAAAACAATACACAGATTATTCTGATTGCGGGTGACCTGTTCGATTCAAATTCGGTTGAACAGACCTTTGTTGACCGCGTTTTTTCAGCCGTTGCCTCGGCACCCGAAATAAAGGTTGTTGTCGCCTGCGGAAATCACGACCCGCTTTGCGCCGATTCGCCCTTTAAAAAGACCGATTTACCCGAAAACCTTTTTGTTATGGGTGAAGACGACGGCTTTATTACCTTTGACGACCTTAAAACCCGTGTTTACGGCAGGTCGTTTACACAGAGTCATATGCAGGGAAAACCGCGTTTTTCCATCCTTGTACCAAACGATGATTTTATAAACCTTATGGTGCTTCACGGCGAACTTTCATCCGACCTTAATTCCGACTATAACGCCATAACACAGAACTTCATTTCGCAAAGCGGTATGGATTATATTGCTCTCGGTCACATTCACAAACGCACAGGTATCGGGCGCATCGGTGACACATACTGTGCATACTGCGGCTGTCCTGAGGGTCAGGGTTTTGACGAAACCGACCAAAAGGGCGTTTACATCGGCGAAGTGTCAAAAGGTGCGGTAAACCTTGATTTTCTGCCCGTTTCCAAAAGACAGCACATCACCGAAAAAATCGAACTTTCGGGCTCTGTTACCTGTGACACTACGGTACAGACGGTGCTTGACAGCCTGCTTAAAAACTACGGCGAAAACTACGGCGAAAACCTGTACAAAATCGTACTTACAGGCGAAATCGACGAAAACTGCGACATTAACACCGCCGAAATTACGGGCAGACTTGCCGAAAAACTTTATTTCGTAAAGGTCAAAAACGAAACCGAAATAAAACCCGACATTGAGGCGTTGGCAAACGAAAAGACACTTAAAGGCATCTTTGTCAGAAGAATGTGTGAGAAAATCAATGCCGCCGCCGAGGACGAAAAACCGCAACTGCGCCGCGCACTTACCCTTGGTCTGCGCGCCTTTAAGGGGGAAATTGACACAAATGAAGATTAACAGTATTTATATAAGCGCCTTTGGTAAACTTAAGGACTTTACCCTTGATTTAAGCGACGGTTTCAATGTCATATACGGCGAAAATGAAAACGGCAAAAGCACCGTTATGGCGTTCATAAAAATGATGTTTTACGGCAGCGGGCGCAAGGTTCAGCAGATTGCGGCTAATCCGCGACTGAAATACCTGCCGTGGGACGGCTCGCCAATGGGCGGCAGGATAATTTTTGAACATTCGGGTCACATTTACAGGTTAGAGCGCGAGTTTAAAAAATCCGATTCAACCGACCGTATCACCCTTTACGATACCGACAGCGGTAAAGAGGTACCGACCGACGGCAATGTGGGTCTTCAGTTTTTCGGTATCGGCGCCGACGCCTTTGAACGCAGTATGTTTGTCGGCAATATCGGGATTCCCGAAGCAAACGAAAAGGCAGACGGCGAACTTTCGTCACGCCTTTCAAATATGGTGCTTACGGGCGACGAGGACACATCCTATCAGACCGTTGTGACACGCCTTGAAAACGCCGCATTTTCCCTTGTTTCAAAAAGCGGCCGTGCGGGAAGTATGGTCAAAAACAACGATGAACTCAAATCACTTCGCGAGCAGATAAAACTTGCTGAACTGCGCGACGAAAAGCGTGCGCAACTCAATATTCAGGCGACCGAACTTAAAAACAAACTTAAAGATGCCGATAACAGACTAAAACTTCTCAAGGCGGTTTTAGAGCGCGAAAACGACATAAAAAGCGCCGAAAAACTGTCCGAATACCTGCAAAAAAAGGGCGAACTTGACCGCTTGCAGGAATCGATTACCCTTACCGACGGTTCGGTTGTCGACGATATGTTTGTCAAAAAACTTGATTTTTGTCTGACAAAACTTGTATCTTTCGAGGAAAAATGTCGCGAAATCGAGCAAAATATTAAAAAACTTGAGGAAAATGCCGCGCTTTTAGGCACCTCAAACACACAGGAAACAAAGGAAAAACTAAACAATGCAAACGAACGCCTCGAACAACTTAAAGCGCAAAAAGCCGCTTTAGAGGACGAGGGCAGAAAATTGCTTTCAGATTCACAAAAAGCCGAAAGTGATGTAACCCTCGCCGCAGGCAAAAAGCGCGCGTTCAATCCCGCGTTACTGTTTTCGGGTCTATTCCTTGCGGTGGCGGGAATATTACTGCTGACCCTATCGGTTTACGGCGGTATTGCCGCTTTAGGTATCGGCGCAGTTTTGTCGGTACTCGGTTTTGTTATCCGCCCCGCAGACAAGGGCGCACAGGAAAGGGCAAATCAGACACTCTCTAAGGTCAAAAACGAACTTCTTAAAAATTCGGGCGACATTACCCGTATTCAGGGTGAAATCAGCGAAACTGCAGGTCAGATAAG
>JAZREH010000154.1:0-2009 GCA_045660705.1 Acutalibacteraceae bacterium | reverse complement strand
GAGGAAATCAAACTTGCTTTTTACGGCAACCGAATCGTAATTTTTGCACCGCTTTATCTTTCAAACTACTGTGTAAACGGTTGCGTTTACTGTCCTTATCATTACAAAAATAAGGAAATTCCGCGCAAGAAACTGACGCAGGAGGAGGTAAAGCGCGAGGTTATTGCACTTCAGGATATGGGACATAAGCGCCTTGCGATTGAGTCGGGCGAGGACCCCGTAAATAACCCCATTGAGTATATTTTAGAGTGCATCAAGACCATTTACAGCGTAAACCATAAAAACGGTGCTATACGCCGCGTAAATGTCAATATTGCCGCAACGACGGTTGAAAACTACCGCAAACTTAAAGAGGCGGGCATCGGCACCTACATTCTTTTTCAGGAAACCTACCATAAAGAAAGTTACCTTAAACTGCACCCGACAGGTCCAAAGCACGATTATAACTACCATACCGAGGCGATGGACCGCGCTATGGAGGGCGGCATCGACGATGTCGGTCTTGGTGTTTTGTTCGGTCTTGAACTTTACAAGTACGAATTTGCGGGTCTTATTATGCACGCCGAACATCTTGAGGCGGTGCACGGTGTCGGTCCGCACACAATAAGTGTTCCGCGTGTAAAGCGTGCTTCTGATATCGACCCGACCGTTTTTGATAACGGAATCGACGATGAAACATTTGCTAAAATCACCGCCTGCATACGCCTTGCGGTACCGTATACGGGTATAATCATTTCTACCCGCGAAACCGAGGAGGTTCGTTCAAAACTTCTGCGACTGGGCGTATCACAGGTAAGCGGCGGCTCGCGTACATCGGTCGGCGGTTATACCGAGGAGGAACGCCCCCACGACACAGAACAGTTTGATGTTTCCGACCAAAGAAGTCTTGACGATGTTGTGCGTTGGCTCATTGAAAACGGACATATTCCGTCGTTCTGTACCGCCTGCTACCGCGAGGGCAGAACGGGCGACAGGTTTATGAGCCTTTGCAAAACGGGACAGATACTCAACTGCTGTCATCCTAACGCGCTTATGACACTTACCGAGTATCTTGTTGATTACGCTTCAGAGGAAACCAAAAAGGCGGGCTTTGATATGATTGTAAAGGAACTGACCCGCATACCAAAAGATAAGGTGCGCGGTATTGCACAGCAGAATATCGAGGACATAAAGAACTCCAACCGCCGCGACTTCCGCTTTTAGGGGGAATTTGATGAGTTTAAACAGTACAGTTTCGGCAGAGCGTACAGCAATTGGCTTCTTCGGATGCCGCAATGCGGGAAAATCAAGCCTTGTAAACGCAGTTACGGGACAGCAACTGTCGGTTGTGTCCGAGGTAAAAGGTACTACCACCGACCCCGTCAAAAAGGCGATGGAACTGTTGCCGCTTGGCCCCGTTCTTATAATCGATACGGCAGGCTTTGATGACGAGGGTGCGCTTGGTGAACTCAGGATTAAAAAGACCCGACAGATACTGTCGGGTGTCGATATTGCGGTTTTGGTGGTGGATTCAAATACGGGAATAAACGACTTTGACCGTGAACTTATCGGTATTTTTGAGGAAAGAAAGACCCCTTATATCATAGCATACAATAAAAGCGATATTAAAACCGAAAATTCTTTGCCCGAAAACGCCGTTGCGGTCAGTGCGCTTACGGGCGACGGAGTAACCGAACTTAAACAAAAAATAGCGACACTTGCAAAGGACAACGAAAGGGAAAAATATATCGTTTCCGACCTGCTGGCTGACGGTGATATCGCGGTGCTTGTTACACCTATCGACGATGCCGCACCAAAGGGCAGACTTATACTGCCGCAACAACTTACCATACGCGATATACTCGACCGCCACTGCACGGCTGTTGTCTGTCAGGATACTGAACTTGAGGTGACACTTAAAGCCCTTGCTAAAAAACCGAAAATCGTTATTACCGATTCACAAGTTTTTGGCAGGGTTTCAAAAATTGTATCCGACGATATAATGCTGACCTCTTTTTCAATACTGTTCG
>JAZREH010000153.1:0-5055 GCA_045660705.1 Acutalibacteraceae bacterium | reverse complement strand
GTAACACCAAGGTCATCGGTAGCAAACCTGAGTGCATCCGAAACCGACGATGCCTGCAGTGAATACGGGTATACCCTGCCGACATTATCATATGTGAACAGAACACCCAGATCCCCGAAAAACCGTTCAACAAAAGCGTTGTCATAATTTTCAAGAGCAAAATCGGTAAATTCAGGGTGACTGCCGTGATAACGCTGACGCGAAATACGGGTGTTTGTAATATTACACTGTCCGTTTCCTGTTACACCAAGTTTTTTACCAACGCGCGAGAGTTTTTCCAAAACGACCACCGAAAGGCCGCTTTTTTGTCTTATTCTTACAGCGGCACTAAGACCAGCAGCACCGCCGCCAACTATAGCGACATCAAAAAACTCTTTCAAAACCTCACATCCAATCAAAGCATAATAAACCATTAAAACATTATTATCTTGTATTTTATCACACAATCGCGATAATTTCAAGTTTTTTTTAGAACATTGAAATTTGGTTAGTATCGGGCAGGTCATTCATAGCACCAAGGTCGGCAAGATTCTGAATTATGGTCTTTGAAACACCCGCCTCAACCGCAAAGTCCTCACGCGAAACAAAGTTGCCTCTTTGAGCCGCCTCGTATATCGAGTACGCCGCCTTTTCACCGACACCCGAAAGCGCGCCGAAAGGCAGTCGCATCTTACCGTTTTCGGGCAGATATTTCATAGCGTGCGAATGTTTGATATCGATAGGCAGGACCTCTATTCCCCTTGACATCATCTCGTTAAAGATAAGCAGGTTATTATAGACATCAAGTTCCTTTTTAGCCGCTTCTTTACCCTTTGAATGTATCGCCGTCATAAGGCGTCTTACCGCCTCTTTACCCTGTATTACGGTAGGCACATCGACATCTTCGGGACGCGCGGTAAAGTATGCACAGTAAAATTCAAGGGGTTTATGAACCTTATACCACGCAAGACGAAGCGCCGAAATAACATAGGCGGCGGCGTGGGCTTTCGGGAACATATACTTGATTTTATAGCAACTTTGTATGTACCATTCGGGTACACCGACGGCACGCATTTCGTCCTCCATTTTGCCCCAGTCTTCCTGTGACACCTTACCCTTTGCGACAAGTCCCTTACGCACCGTTTCGGTAATCTTAAAGGCAAGACCCTCTTCCATACCCTGATGTATAAGGTAAACCATTATGTTGTCACGGGTACCGATAACCTCCGAAATGGTGCAGGTGCCGTTATCAATCAAATCCTTTGCGTTACCGAGGTAAACGTCGGTACCGTGGGAAAGTCCCGAAATCTGCAAAAGGTCGGAAAAGTTCTTCGGCTTACAGTCAAGAAGCATTTCACGAACAAACGATGTACCGAATTCGGGGATACAGAATGTACCCGTTTTAGACTCGATTTCCTCAGGAGTAACCCCTAGCGCCTTGGTCGAGGTGAACAGGCTGTAAACATCGGGGTCGCTCATCGAAACATCGTTTACGGGTATTCCCGAATATTCCTCAAGATACTTATAGGTTGTCGGAACAACGTGTCCGAGTTCGTCAAGTTTAAGTATGGTATCGTGTATTGAATGGAAGTCGAAATGGGTTGTAACAACATCCGATTTTTCATCGTCGGCAGGGTGCTGAACAGGACAGAAATCGTATATCGTTTTATCGCGCGGAACAACAATCATACCCGCAGGGTGCTGACCCGTTGTCTGCTTAATCTGTGCGCCCTCAACCAACTTTGCAAGTCGGTTAAGTTCGGCACCGCTTAATACTATACCTTTCTTTTCGGCATAGGCTTTGGCAAAACCGAACGCCGTCTTTTCAGCAACGGTAGAAATTGTACCCGCCTTGAAAACATTTTCACTGCCGAACAGGGTTTCGGTGTATTTTTGCACCGCGGTCTGGAATTCATCCGAAAAGTTAAGGTCGATATCAGGAACCTTATCGCCCTTAAAACCAAGGAATGTTTCAAACGGTATATCGTGACCGTTTCGGTTAAGCGATGCACCGCATTTCGGGCAATTCTTTTCGGGCAGGTCAAAACCCGAACCCACGCTACCGTCGGTGAAAAATTCACTGTACTGACACTGGGGACATACATAGTGCGGGGCAAGCGGATTAACCTCAGATATACCCGCCATTGTAGCAACAAACGACGAGCCGACCGAACCACGCGAGCCGACAAGGTATCCGTTTTCCTCGCTGTAGGCAACAAGTTTCTGTGCCGAAATATACATTATCGAAAATCCGTTATTGATAATCGAATTAAGTTCCTTATTAAGGCGCTTTTCAACGATTTCGGGCACAGGGTCGCCGTACATTTTATGTGCGTTTTCCCAACATATATCGCGTAAAAGTTCGTCCGAACCCTCAATAACAGGCGGGAAATTGCCGTCAGGTACTGGGATAACATCGCCGTCAACCATATCGGCAATCATATTTGGATTGGTTATAACAAATTCCTCGGCACGGTCGCCGAAGTAATCAAAGTCACCGAGCATTTCATCGGTGGTCTTAAGATAAAGCGGAGCCTGATTATCAAAATCGTCAAACCCCTGACCCGCAAGCAGAATCTTGCGGATAATATCGTCGCTCTTTTTAAGGAAATGCACGTCACCCGTAGCAACAACAGGTTTACCGAGCAGGTCAGCAATTTCGACAACCTTGCGGTTAAAGTCCTTTATAACCTCGTTAGAAGTTACCTTTCTGAAACGGTTGGGGATTACCTCACCCGTCTTTTTATCGCTTTTATCAGGAAGTGAAGATTCCCTGACCATAAACGCATTATTACCAAGGGGCTGTATTTCAAGATAGTCATAATACTGTGCAATTCTTATCAGTTCATCCTGTTCCTTGCCGTCGATTATTGCCTGATAAAGTTCGCCCTGTTCACAGGCAGAGCCTAAAATCAGACCCTCGCGAAGCCCGTCAAGTTTACTTCGCAAAGTTATGGGGCGACCCTTAAAGTCGTGCAGGTGCGCCTCACTTACAAGTTTATAAAGATTTTTAAGACCGACAAGATTTTTTACAAGTATTATCTGATGATAGCGAATCTTACCTATCTGCTTGGCGTTCATATTGGATATGTCGTTATTTATATCGTCGACAAAGTATGCCTCGACACCGTAAATAACCTTAAAGTCGCCACCCTTTTTACGGATACCCTTTACGGCACCCGCAACAGCGGGATATGCCTGTACAACGCCGTGGTCGGTAATGGCGATTGCCCTGTGTCCCCACTTAAACGCCTGATTGACGATATCGGCACCCGATGACACAGCATCCTTTGCCGACATATTGGTATGACAGTGCAGTTCAACACGCTTTAAACCCTCGTGTTCGTCGGTTTCGACATACTTTTGAAGGAGGGCTATCGACCTTGGTTCAACCACAAATTCCTTTTTGAAGTCGTCGAACTTGTAGTTTCCGTTTACAAGTATCAGCGCCCCGTCCTCAACATATTTTATGGTGTTCATCTTCTCGGGTTCCATAAACATCGAGGCGTTAAGCGAGTTGGTATGGTCGCTGAAACTGAACTTGACAATAACCCTTTCGCCGCGGCGGGTGTTTATCTTTCGGGTTTCATATCCGAAAACCTCACCCCAACAACAAATTTCAGTATCGTCCTCGGTAATCTCTATCATCGGTTTTGTATTGGTGTTTATAGCGCGTTTTCCGTAAAAAACCTGCGGATTATCAAGATACACAAGTCCGTTTTTCGGTCGGTCGGCACGCTTTGAAAACTCAATACTGACACCGCCCGACGGTGCAGATGACGGTCGGCTTTCACTTCTTTGCTGTACAGGTGGCGCCTCGGGTACAGGCGGCATTTCCATCTCGACATCCTCAAGTTGACCCGCAAAGGTAACGGTTATATTTCTGCCGAATCGCTCGCCCACTATTCTTTCAAAGGCGGGTTTAAAGCCGCCCTCGTTAATTTTTTCCATACCGCCGTATTTAAGATTTACCGTAACGGTATCGCCGTCAAGTTCAAATTCTGCGCCGTTAAAATAGCCGTTTAAAAGCGCACTTTTAAGGCGCAGTTCATCGGCAACATCGGCACAAGCATTACCGCTTAATGCATCGGGCGAAAAGGAGCACTCGACCTCTATAGCCGACAGTTCCAACTTCATCCGTATTAAATTTTTAAAGGCAGAAATGCTTTTATGATTTATGTATGAATCGCTTTCAATCGAAACCTCAAGTCGGCGTTTTTCGGTATCAAGGTCACAGTTTATAACTTTAGCCGCCGAAAACTCCCTGAGTAGCGGCTCATCAATATATCCACCGAAAAGTTCGGTAAAGGCAATCATTATGTTTTTTTCTCCTTACATTTTTTCAATCTCTGCAATAAGTTCTTCTACAAGTCGGTTTTCGGGGATTTTGCGTATTATTTCGCCGCCCTTAAACAGAACACCGCAACCGTCACCGCCCGCTATACCGATATCGGCACCGCGCGCCTCACCGGGACCGTTGACAACACATCCCATAACGGCAACTGTAATATCCTTTTTGGTATCCTTTAGCCTTTCTTCAACCTCTTTTGCAATACCGATAAGGTCGATAGCCGTCCTGCCACAGGTCGGGCACGAAACAAACCGAATACCGCCCTTACGCAAATCAAGTGCTTTAAGCAGTTTTATACCTGCTTCAACCTCCTTAACAGGGTCATCGGTAAGCGATATGCGTATAGTATCACCGATTCCGCGAAGCAGCAGACCGCCGATACCCGCCGCGGATTTTATAACGCCGACACCCTCTGTTCCCGCCTCGGTAACACCGAGGTGCAGAGGATACTGACATCTTTCGGCGGCAAGCGTGTACGCCTTATACATTTTAGCGGTATCCGAAGATTTAAGTGACAACACGATATCGTTAAAATCGTATTTTTCAAGCAGTGATATGTGATAAAAACCGCTTTCAACCATCGCCTCGGGTGTTGGTGCGCCGTATTTTGCAAGTATTTCCTTTTCAAGCGAGCCCGCATTGACACCGATTCGTATCGGTATTCCCTTTTCTCTGCAGACTCTCGCCACCTCGGCAACGCGGCTATCATCACCGATGTTACCGGG
>JAZREH010000152.1:0-2665 GCA_045660705.1 Acutalibacteraceae bacterium | reverse complement strand
GGTGTCGGTGCAGTTTCCTTTTTTGTACCTATACGGCAGAAAAGACCGATTACAAGGCAAAGGATAACGATGCAGATAAGTCCTACAAATACCGTGGCTATACCCATCAAAACAACAAATCCGTTTGAAATTTCCACTACTTTTTGCACCTCCCAGTATATACGGCACGACGGGATTTATTCCCGTCAGGCAGATAATTTGCGATTTCACGGTAATATATCTTTACCTAAAACGCAAATCTTTTCCCTATTACCATAATTATACACATAAAAACAATATTTTGCAATCCTTTTTTAAATTTTTTTCGTATTAATAAAAAAACCGCCGCACCCATAGGGTACGGCGTAGTCGAACAGTATAAGTTACTGCATATTATTCTGAATGTACTCAACCACATCGCCGATGGTCTTAAGATTTTCGATTTCCTCGTCGGGAATCTCAACCTCAAACTCATCCTCAATCGACATAAGAAGTTCAACAACATCAAGACTGTCTGCACCAAGGTCCTCGCCGATTTTGGTATCAGCGGTCATTTCCTCAGCGTCAGCATCAAGTTGCTCTGCAAGAATCTGCTTGATTTTTTCAAATACCATAATTTCATTCCTCCCTGACATTTGATACTTAAATAATATGTTTTATTTGGGCGTTTGTCAATAGTTTTTTAAATTATGCCTTAAAAATGTTGCAAAATCTGATTGTATAATATATAATGAGTGACGGTGATTAAAATGAGTAATGAAAAAATGGTAAAGTCCATCACCGCAATGGACGAAGATTTTGCAAAATGGTATACCGATGTCTGCATAAAGGCGGAACTTATCGACTATGCCTCGGTTAAGGGATGTATGATAATACGCCCTTACGGTTATGCCATCTGGGAAAATATCCAGCGCATAATGGACGGTATGTTTAAGGAAACGGGACACGAAAATGTCTATATGCCGATGTTTATTCCCGAAAGCCTGCTTCAAAAGGAAAAGGACCATGTTGAGGGATTTGCGCCTGAGGTTGCGTGGGTAACCCACGGGGGCGAGGAAAAGTTGGAGGAAAGGCTTTGTGTGCGCCCGACTTCTGAGACCCTTTTCTGTGACCACTTTAAAAATATAGTACACTCCCACCGCGACCTGCCTAAACTTTATAACCAGTGGTGCAGTGTTGTCCGTTGGGAAAAGACCACCCGCCCGTTTTTGCGTTCGCGTGAATTTTTGTGGCAGGAAGGTCATACCTTGCACGCTACCTCTGAGGAGGCACAGGCAGAAACTATACAGATGCTCAATACCTATGCCCGCTTTGCCGAGGAGGTATTGGCGATGCCTGTTGTAAAGGGTATCAAGACCGAAAAGGAACGCTTTGCGGGGGCAGAGGCAACCTATACTATCGAGGCGCTGATGCACGACGGTAAGGCACTTCAAAGCGGAACATCGCACTATTTCGGTGACGGTTTCGCCCGTGCGTTCGATATAACATACGCTGATAAGGAAAATAAACTTGTTCATCCGTTCCAGACCTCTTGGGGTACCACGACCCGCCTTATCGGTGCGGTTATTATGACCCACGGTGATGATAACGGTCTTGTACTTCCGCCGGCTATTGCACCGACACAACTTGTAATTATCCCGATTGCCGCGCATAAGGCGGGTGTCCTTGATAAGGCTAATGAACTTTACGACCGCCTTAAGAATGTCTGCCGCGTAAAGGTTGACGATAGCGACCAGTCACCCGGTTGGAAGTTTGCCGAATATGAAATGAAGGGCGTACCGCTTCGTCTTGAAATCGGTCCGCGCGATATTGAAAACGGTCAGTGTGTGATTGTCCGTCGCGACAATCTCCAGAAATACACCGTTAAACTTGACGAACTTGAAGAAGTTATTCCTGCATTCCTTAAGGATGTGCACGACGGTCTTTATAATAAGGCGCTTGCCCGTCGTGAGAGCATGACCTACGATGCACATAACCTTGACGAAATGAAGGAAATCGCCGATACAAAGGCGGGCTTTATCCGTGCTATGTGGTGCGGCGACCGCGAGTGTGAGGACAAACTCAAGGAGGTTGCGGGTGTAACCTCGCGCTGTATCCCCTTTGAGCAGGATGAGATTTCCGACACCTGCGTTTGCTGTGGCAAAAAGGCAAAGCATATGCTTTATTGGGGCAAGGCATATTAATATCAAAATATTAAAGCCGTTCTGTGAAGAAACAGAACGGCTTTTTTGTTTAATCTAAAAATATTTGGCAATAAACCTGCAAGATACGGACTTAAAACGGTTTCAAAATCTCGGTCAGAGGGGCACAGACACGCTCATTGCTGTGCAACTGCAACGCGTGCTACCATATAAAAGCCTGTGTAAAAGCAAGATTCCGCGGATTAAAAATCCGCGGAATAAAAAAAGAGTTGGTCGATAAGCCGAGTTCTGTCGTGTGCGGTCATCTATCTCGACGGGGGATTGCTCCCGCGCTCAAGCCGCTTTTCGTGGCACATCGGGCAAATGTATAGCCACAGTCAGCGTTGCTCCCAATAGGGTTTACAGGGACGCGGTGTCTCCACGCGGTCGGTGAGCTCTTACCTCGCCTTTCCACCCTTACCGTACAAAAAGTACGGCGGTATATCTCTGTTGCACTCTCCCTAAGGTCACCCTCGGCGGCCGTTAGCCGCTATTCTGCCCTGCGG
>JAZREH010000151.1:0-17394 GCA_045660705.1 Acutalibacteraceae bacterium | reverse complement strand
CGCAACAGGGCGAACACCATTGAAGTTTTACTTTGAGAAGGTCGGCAAGTGCTGTATCAAGTCGAAATACCCGAGGTCATAACGGAAAATTTCCGCACCGCGGAGGATTGCGAGCGCCAATCTTTAACCTTTCCGAATAATTTTAAAGGAGCAATCCAAGATGAAAATGACAAAAAACACACGCAAAATCTTTTCTGTCGTCATTTCATTGGTGCTTACTGCGGCTATGGCACTGATAATGACAGCCTGCGGCAATTCTGCCGTAACATCCGACCCTGCCTCGGCACCCGATACGGTATCGGATACCGTCAAGGTGGTAGGTACGGGTGCTACCGAATTCGACTTTACCGTTACCGAACTTGACGGTAAAAAGACCGAATTTACGGTTAAAACCGATAAGAAAACGGTTGGCGAAGCACTTATTGATAACAAACTTATCGAGGGTGAAAACGGCGACTATGGTCTGTATGTCAAAAAGGTCAACGGCATTGTAGCCGATTTTGACACCGACGGTACCTATTGGGCATTTTATGTCAACGGCGATTATGCAACATCGGGTGTTGACACCACCGAAATCAAGACAGGCGAAAAGTACGAATTCAGGATTTCAAAATAATGGGGAGCGGTTTTAAGTCGTTGTGCCGAATCGCCGTTTTTTCTCTGCTTGGCACAATGATGTACCTTTCAAAACTTGTGATGGAGTTTCTGCCGAACATACATATTCTGGCACTTCTTATCATCACATTCACCGTTGTTTACCGTTGGCGTGCGATCTTTCCTATAATCGTTTTTGTTATGCTGACGGGACTTTTAAACGGCTTTGGCGTATGGTGGCTTCCCTATCTTTATATATGGTTGCCGCTTTGGGCGGTTGCCCTGTTACTCCCTAAAAAAATGCCCGCAAAAATCGCGGTGCCCGTTTATATGACGGTCGGCGCACTTCACGGCTTTTTATACGGCGTATTGTACGCGCCCGCACAGGCACTTATATTCGGTCTTGATTTTAGGGGTGCTATTGCGTGGATAATTTCGGGTATTCCGTTTGACATTGCACACGGCATCGGGAATCTGCTGACCTGTACACTTGTTCTGCCGCTTGCCATACCGCTTAAAAAGGTGTCTGAAAGATTTTTGTAAAAGAACGGGTGATAAAAATGGCTAAAAACGATAAAACAAATGTAATGCGAATCCTTGATGCGAATAAAATACCCTATGTCGGCTTTGAATATTCCACCGAATTTACCGAGGGTGTACTTATCGCTAAGGCGCTTAATGAGCCTGAACATCTGGTATTTAAAACCCTCGTCACCGAGTCGGGAAAGGGCGAGCATTTTGTATTTGTTATCCCCGTTGCCGAAACCCTTGATTTAAAGGCGGCGGCGCGTGCGGTTGGCGTGAAATCGATATCAATGCTAAAGCAGAAAGAACTTCTGCCCCTTACGGGTTATATACACGGCGGCTGTTCGCCTGTGGGTATGAAAAAGCCTTTCCCCACCGTCATTGATGCATCCGCACAGGCTTTTGACGAGTTTTATGTAAGCGCGGGCAGAGTCGGGCGGCAGATACGGGTAAATCCCAAACAACTGTGCGAATTTATCGGTGCTAAATTTGAAAAAATAACGGTATGATTAAATCTTAAAAACCACCTTTACGGTGGTTTTTTTGTTGCCCAAACAAGAAAATCTGCATAGTATGAAAGGGATAGTAAAATATCCAAAATCAAGAGGAATGCGGCTTGAGACTATGCCGTATCCTCCTCAAGGAGAAGAAGAAATATGGAAGATAGGTTTTTCGACCTCGGTGCAATGGTGAACTTTGACCGAGAAAAAAACGATACCGACGGTTTGCCCGCAATCGTTTCCATCGAAATGCAAAAATTCGGTGAAACCTACGATGTGGAAAACGGATTCCCCTGCGGCACCGTATTCCCCGCTCTTTATAAGCCCTTTGTTGCGGGAGGTATGTCACGATGAATAAAAAATGCAGAATAAAACGGTATATTGATGCACTTGATTTTGCAATATACGAAATGGTTCTCTATCTTGACACGCACCCCACCGACCGCAAGGCACAGGCGATGTTTAACGATTACAAACAGCGCCGCGCCGACGCTGTAAAGGAATACGAATCCCTTTTCGGACCGTATATCACAAAGGTTCTGCACAATGACCCCAAAGGCCGTTGGGAATGGATAGACGGTCCTTGGCCGTGGGAAAACGAAGGAGATGACTGATTTATGTGGCAATACGACAAAAAACTGCAATACCCCGTCAAAATCAAGAAAACCGACCCCAAAGCGGCACAAATCATTATAAGTCAGTTCGGCGGTCCCGACGGTGAGTTAGCGGCATCTATGCGCTATCTGACACAGCGTTACACAATGCCGTACGACGACCTGCGCGGTCTGCTTACCGACATCGGCACAGAGGAACTCGCACATCTTGAAATGGTGTGCGCGATAGTTTATCAGTTAACCAAGGACCTTTCAATCGACGAAATCAAGAAAAGCGGTTTTGACAAGTATTTCGTCGACCACACCACCGCCGTTTATCCCGTTGCGGCGTCGGGTCTTCCTTGGCGTGCCGAGTATATTCAGGCAAAAGGCGACCCCATCACCGACCTGCACGAAGATTTGGCAGCAGAACAAAAGGCGCGTACAACCTACGACAATATTCTGCGTCTGGTTGACGACCCCGATATCCGCGAACCCATAAAGTTCCTGCGTCAAAGGGAGATCGTCCACTATCAGAGGTTTGGCGAAGGTCTTGAACGCACCAAAGAACGGCTTAACTCAAAGAACTTCTACGCCTGCAACCCGTCTTTTGACAAGAACTGTGGCAGAAAATAACAGTGATGAGCAGATGAGTGAAAACTCATCTGCTTTTCTTACAGGGATGGTTTATTTAACTTAAAAAACCACTAAATTTCGACTTTAAAACCGAAAGACATATATAAATAGCCGAAATTTGTAATAACGGCTTGACTTTTTGCACAATTCACAATATTATATATGAGTTATTGTATATTTTAAAGGAGTTATAAAGGTGCAGATAATTTCTTTTTTTAAAAACACTTTATACTTTGTTTTAAGACGGAAGATTGCTTTTTCGGCACTGTCGGTTATGGTGGCGCTTTCGGTAGTAGCCGCCAGCGGTGTAGTCGCCGACACACTTAAACCTATACCGACTGAAGATGCTTCTTCGGTTTCAAAATCAGAAGAAGAAACGGTATCCGAGGAAACCGTCACCCAAGAAGAAATACCGTCAGAAGAACCTGTTTCGTCGGTTGTTTCAAGCACTCCGTCCTCTAACTCTGTAAAACCCCAGAAAAAACCGAGCACTACAACCACTTCTACCACTACAAAACCTGTTATTTCGGGCACCGACTACAAGTACAACTCGAATATGAGTCCCGACAACAATGTTTTTCTTGATGCACTTATCTACACAGGATACAACATCCAAAAGCACCGCGCCGACGGAAATATGTGGAAATATGTGCTTTCGGGTCAGAAACGCGGTTTGGGTTACCTTTCAAAAATCGGTTATTCGGGTGGAAGTACAGGCTATGAAACCAACTCGGCAGGCAAACCCGACATTGCAAAGTTTGAAAGAAGCGGTCTTGTATGCGCCTCCTTTGCGACCTATGTTTACTTTAACTATCTGCCGAATGTTGCGGGAATTGATACTTCATCTTTGACACGCCCGAAAAGTTCGGTTTTCGCTAACGACTGGTACACCGCTGTAAAGGACTGGGTTAATAAGGGTTATTCCGAATATATCCCCTTTAATTCGCGTGTTACGGGTGCTACAGGAAACAGTTTTATCGTTTTTAATCCGTCAAGAGAAATTCCAATCGGTTCGGTAATCATATTCCGCAACCCCAAAAAGGCGGCAACATACGGTGCTCATGTCGCGATATACGCAGGCACAGTCAACAGTTATCATTGGCTTTTGCACGTCGGCACCGCAAACGGTCCCGAATTTTCCGCGGTTGAGCGTATGAACTTCGGCCCTAATCCCCGTTGGCCCATCGCGATTGTAACACCGCCGTCAAACATACGCTTTTCGCCAACACTCGAAATCGAACTTAAAGACGATTTGGGCGCACCGCTATCCGACGTACAGTTCAGCATTAAAAATGCGGGCAGCACCGTCGATTTAGGTATGACCGACGCAAACGGCAAAATCGTAAAATCCAACCTTACATACGGTCAGTACGAACTGATATATACAGTGCCTACAGGATACACCTGTGAAACACCGACCCAAAACATAATGCTTAACACACTCAACAACAGTTACAACAAGGTATCGGTTACCTTTATAAAGGACAAGCCTCCCGTACAGGAAGAACCGACACCCGAAGACCCCGAAACCGACACGCCAAACGGTGAAAATCCGCCCGACGGCGAGGATGCAACCCTCCCCGAAAATGGCGGCAAAAAACCCGACGGTGAGGATGCCGACGATGACGGCGACCAAAACAAAAACGAAGAATAAATGATAATGACCAACCTCAGTTTTTACTGAAGTTGGTCGTTTTTTATACGCCCGTCAAATCAAATGGCGGAATATATTCTTTTGACGAACTTTCCTTTTCCTGAACAAAGCAGTTTTCAAAACCGCTTTCGATGATATAATCAAGCACCTTTTGATATTCGCGGGCGGTAACCTTTCGCGAAAGTTCCTTATACTCCCCCGCCTTTCCGCAAGGGACATACTGACTCATAAAACTGAAACAGGCGTTTGGCATATTATCCCTTACAAAATCAAACACCGCCATTGCCTCACGCGTGGCAGACGGCAACAAAAGATGCCGCACAATCACTCCTTTGGTCATTATATCGCCGTCAAACACACATTCGGGGCGCATACTGTAGGCTTTTAGAAGTGCTTTTTTTGCGATATTTGGATAATCGGGTGCCGCCGAAAACCGTGCCGCCCTATCATCCGACAGATACTTCAAATCAAGTAAAAACACATCAACATAATCTTCGAGCAAATCAAGCGTTTCTTCGGTTTCATAACCGCCTGAATTCCACACAACGGGGATTTTCGGGCGGTAAAGGTCTATTGCCTCAATTATCTTATGGGTGTATTGTGTCGGACTTACAAGGTTGATATTATGTGCGCCCATCTTTTCCAGTTCACAGAATATTTCGGCAAGCCGCTCTACCGTTACGGTCTTACCAAAACCGCCGTGGCTGATTTCATAATTCTGGCAGTAGACACACCGCAAGGTACATCCGCTGAAAAATACGGTCCCCGACCCGTTTGTGCCGCTTATACAGGGTTCCTCCCAAAAGTGCAAAGCAGCCCTTGCCACGCGGGGCGCAGACGGCAGACCGCAAAAGCCGCCGATATTCTGCGTTTCGCTGCGGTGTGCATTACACCGTCGTGGACAAAGACTGCATTTCATTGTTAACATCCTCTTGTTTCGGGGTAACATCCTGTTTAGATTTAATTTCTGTGATTGCCTTTTTAACTATAACTTCGTCAAATGTTTTCCTGAAGCACACGCGCCCGACAAACCGCTTTTTGCAGTCGGGACAGCAAAACTCCGCCTTGAACCAACGGTTATTAAAGCGCCAGCGTGTTTTTCGCTTTGCCGCCGCGCCACAGACATCACAACAAAACTTTAGTTGTTCGCTGTCAACAAACTTATCGGAAATGTCCTTTATATAATAGGGTTTAAATCTGATTCGCTGATAAAATTCGGGGTTTGTTGTATCCTTTATATAGGACTGCATCCGTTCGGGGCAAAAATACTTTTTAAGAAGTGCCGCC
This sequence comes from Acutalibacteraceae bacterium, assembly GCA_045660705.1. GTDB lineage: Bacteria > Bacillota > Clostridia > Oscillospirales > Acutalibacteraceae > UBA737. The sequence continues at coordinate 11,605 of JAZREH010000151.1, read as the reverse complement.
GACAAAAGGCTATCGTCCTTGGCGGTGTGAAGTTCAAGACCGTCTACCGTGACGCCAAGCGTTTGTGCCGCGTTTGAAAGCGATACCTGACCGTTTACCTCATATCCGCAAAGCCGCATTTCACCCTGAATATACTTTTGCAGGTCCATATACTTTTCAATATAAAAACGCACATTATCGGGCAGAAGTTTCTCGTTTTGCAAAACGGTATAAAGGTCGGAATCACTCCATGTCATGGTGACGGTATCGTTTCCCGCCCACGAATTATAGCGCTCTATAGCCACATCAAGCGGAACACCCGCAAGCATTTCCTCGGTTGTGATTCCGGTTAGTTCACTGCACCTGCGCGATACCTTTTTAGCGAACGATGATTTTACGGTTACATCAAAGGTGTCGGTTATATTCATACCGCCGTCCAACTTAACGGCGCCAATCTGGAGTATCTGATTGATAAAGCCTTTACATTTAGGGCAATAGGCAGTATCCCACTCCATATCCAAAATAATATAATTCATCAGCGGTGCTTTGCCTCGTACTTCATACGCTGTTCTTTATCAAGTATGCGTTTGCGAAGTCGAATATTTTCGGGCGTAATCTCAACAAGTTCGTCCGCCTTTATAAATTCAAGCGACTGTTCAAGGCTTAAATGCGAATGCGGAACAAGTCGCAACGCTTCGTCAGACCCCGATGCGCGGGTATTGGTCATCTGCTTTTTCTTGCAGACATTACATACAATATCCTCGTTCTTCGGGTTTTCGCCGACAATCATTCCCTCATAAACGGGGGTACCCGCACCGATAAACAATCGTCCGCGGCTTTGGGTATTGAACAGGCCGTATCCCGTCGCCTCGCCGCTTTCGTGCGCGATTATCGAGCCTGTGGAACGCTGGTCAATATCGCCCTTATATGGTTGATAACTGTCAAAAACGTGATTCATAATGCCGTTACCGTTGGTATCGGTCATAAACTGTGAACGGTAACCGAGTAGTCCGCGCGCGGGAATCAAAAACTCAAGATGAGAAATACCGCCCTCACGCGTACCCATATTCCGTATTTCCGCCTTACGGGTACCAAGCCGCTCCATAACCGAGCCGACATATTCCTCAGGCACCTCAATCATAAGCAGTTCAATCGGTTCAAGCAGACTGCCGTTTTCGTCGTGTTTATATATAACAGCGGGTGGAGATACCTGAAATTCGTATCCCTGACGGCGCATTGTTTCAATGAGTATCGACAAATGCAGTTCGCCCCTGCCCGAAACCTTAAATGTATCGGCGCTGTCGGTGTCCTCGACCCTGAGGCTTACATTGGTCATAACCTCTTTATAAAGGCGGTCACGCAAATTTCGCGATGTGACAAACTTACCCTCTTTACCAGCAAAGGGTGAATTGTTTACCATAAAATTCATTGAAAGAGTAGGCTCATCAATCTTAACAAAGGGCAGCGGCTCAATACAGTCGGCAGCGCACGCCGTTTCGCCGATTTCAAGTTCACTGATGCCCGCAACCTGTATAATATCACCGATGCTTGCCGACTGAGCATCCACCCTTTTAAGACCCTCGTGCTTAAAGAGTTTTACAATCTTTACATTCGACGATGTGCCGTCTTTATGGCAAAGCGCAACGCTCTGTCGGACCTTAACGGTGCCGCGCACCACCCTGCCGACACCGATTCGACCGAGATAATCGTCGTACTCGATATTTGAAAACAGTATCTGAAGCGGTGCATCAGGGTCACCCTCGGGCGGCTCGATTTCCTTGACAATTTCCTCGAAAAGAGGTTTCATATCTGTACCCGCAATATCGGGTGCGTAGGTGGCATAGGCGTCACGACCCGATGCGAAAACAACGGGGAACTCTATCTGGTCATCGTCGGCGCCGAGTTCAATAAATAGGTCAAGCACCTCGTCAACAACCTCAATAGGACGCGCCATCGGGCGGTCAATCTTATTTATAACAACAACCGCCTTTTTACCGAGCGACAAAGCCTTTTTCAGAACAAAACGGGTTTGGGGCATACAACCCTCAAACGCATCAACAAGCAGTAAAACGCCGTCAACCATCTGAAGTATACGCTCAACCTCGCCGCCAAAATCAGCGTGTCCCGGAGTATCAACAATATTGATTTTTATATCCTTATAAACAACGCTTGTGTTCTTTGAGAGTATGGTTATGCCACGCTCACGCTCAAGGTCGTTGGAGTCCATAACACGCTCGTTAACCGCCTCATTCTCGCGGAAGGTACCGCTTTGTTTTAAAAGTTGGTCAACAAGAGTGGTCTTGCCATGGTCAACGTGGGCAATTATTGCGACATTTCTTAAGTTTTCGATTTTTTTAACAGACATCAGTGTATTGCTTCTTCCCTATTTTTTTGAGTATGTATATCCTGCAACTATCTTCTTGACAAGGGCGCGCATATCCGCGCTATCATCGAGTGCCGCCGTACGCATTTCATCAAGCGTTGACCTGAGCAGTTCCTCGTCAATATCAATAGGTTTGCCAATATGTATAAGTTTATTTTCGGTTTCGGTAAGTCCCTCTTCCGACATAAGCATTTCTTCGTAAAGTTTTTCACCCGGACGAAGACCCGTAAATTCAATGCGCATCTGTGTATACGGCTCATACCCCGAAAGGCGTATGAGTTTTTCAGCAAGGTCAAGAATCTTTACAGGCTCACCCATATCAAGAACAAAGATTTCGCCGCCCTTTGCCGATGCGCCCGCCTGCAACACAAGCGACACCGCTTCAGGTATGGTCATAAAGTATCTGATTATCTTCGGGTCGGTTACGGTTACGGGACCGCCCTGTTCAATCTGCTTTTTAAACAGCGGGATAACACTTCCGTTACTGCCGAGTACATTACCGAAACGAACCGCAACAAAGTCGGTTTTTGAGTGTTTATTATAGGTCTGTACAATCATTTCGCATATGCGCTTGCTTGCACCCATTATATTGGTCGGGTTAACCGCCTTATCGGTAGAGATAAGAACAAATTTGCCTGTACCGTACTTATCGGCGCAAAAAGCCACATTTTCGGTACCGAAAACATTGTTTTTTATCGATTCGTTGGGGCTGTCCTCCATAAGCGGAACGTGCTTATGCGCCGCCGCGTGATAGACGACATCGGGACGGTATTTTTCAAAAATATCCTCAAGCCTCTTTTTATCGCGCACCGAACCGATAAGGGTAACAAGGTTAAGTTCGGGATGCTCTTTTAAAAGTTCGTTTTGTATATCATAGGCATTGTTTTCGTAAATATCGAAAATTATAAGTTGTTTCGGCTTGTGTACAGCAAGTTGACGGCAAAGTTCACTACCGATTGAGCCGCCGCCGCCCGTAACCATTACAACCTTGTTTTCAACATATTCCATAACCGAACCAAGGCTTATCTGAACAGGCTCACGACCGAGCAGGTCCTCAATCTCGACCTTTCGTATGGTCATAATATTTATTTCCGCAGAAGAAAGCAACTGAAAAATAGAGGGTATTGTACGGAGTTGACAACCTGTTTTCTGACAGATTTCAAGAATTGACCTTTTGCGTTCGGGCGCACAGGACGGGATTGCCAGAACAATCATATCAATTTTATATTTTTCGGCGGCAGGGATTATCTCACTGTCACCGCCGACAATCTTTGCACCGCAAATATACTGACCGCGTTTAGCGGGGTCATCGTCAATAACACACTTAACACGGCAGGAACTGAGTTTTCTGCTCATCCCGATATCGTTTATCAGCGCACAACCCGCCGAGCCGCCGCCGATTACCATTATGTTGCCCGTAAGACCGCCATAGCCTGCACCCGCCTTGTTTTTAAGGCGGTTAAAAACAACCCTGCTTACGCATATAAGCATCGCCGCCACAAGGAACATAATCATATACTGAAGCATCTGGAATTTCACAAAATGCAGTACCTGTTGAGATACAAAGAATAATGAGAGTGCCAATGCCAACGACCCCGCGACACGCAGGTAATCGTTTATCTGTGCAAACCGCCACAAAACATTATAGACCTTAAAAATATAAAGCGATGCCACCGTAACAATCGTAAGCAGTATGTAAGAATATAAAAAAGTGGAAGCAAAAATCTGCGACACCGTCATATCAGATGTAAATGCCGCACCGATAAGCGCCACCGCCATCCACAGGCAATCAAGAATAAGGAATACAACCTTTTTCATTAACAAAAACCCACCTATTCGTAGGGGCAACCACTATACCCCTATTATATATACTTATTTATAATACTACACTTTAATAAAAAAATCAATCGTTTTGTTCTGTAATGTTGAAAATATATGAATTTTGTTGTATAATGACTTTTACAGATTGAAAAAAAGGAGTACCAAAGTGAATTTTGCTTTTTTAACACTCGGTTGCAAGGTTAATCAGTACGAAACACAGTCGATACGCGAACAACTGTTACTTCGCGGGCACACCTGTGACCCAGATCTTCACACCGATGCGATAATAATAAATTCCTGTACCGTAACCGCCGAAAGCGACCGCAAGACAAGACAGATTCTGCGACGTTGCCGCCGCGAGCACGAAAATGCTGTTATTGTGCTTACGGGATGTATGGTTCAGGCGTTTCCGCAAACCGCCGACACCCTGACGGATGCCGATATAGTTGTCGGCAATACCGATATTCTTAACACCGTTTCACTTATTGAAAAGCGGATAAGCGGCGGTAATCGGATAACTCACATAACCCCGCATGAAAACGGCGAAAAGTATCTTACGCCCTCTATAAGCGATTTTTCCGAACGCACCCGCGCGTTTATGAAGATTGAGGACGGGTGCAACCGTTTCTGCTCATACTGTATTATCCCCTACGCCCGCGGTCGTGTGCGTTCGAGGGCGCTTGACAGCATCCGCAAGGAAGCCCAAGACCTTGCAAACGGCAATTTTAAGGAAATTGTGCTTACAGGCATTAACCTTTCGGCATACGGACTCGGTGAAGACTTTGATTTGTGCGATGCGGTGGATACTGTATGTTCGGTCGATAAAATTGAGCGCGTAAGACTCGGTTCCCTTGAACCCGACCATATAACCGACCATATGCTAATGAGGTTTGCGGCACAAAAGAAATTCTGCCCGCAGTTTCATCTGTCGCTTCAGTCAGGATGCGATGCTACCCTTAAACGGATGAACCGCCACTATGACAGTGCCTTTTATATGGACCTTGTGAGCCGCATACGCGCCGTATTCCCCGATGCCGCCATAACTACCGACATTATGGTAGGTTTTGCAGGCGAGGACGAGGACGAATTTAATCAAAGCCTTGACTTTGTAAAGCGGGTTGGCTTTGCGCGGGCGCATATTTTTGCATACTCAATAAGAGAGGGTACCCGTGCCGCGGATTTTAAAAATCAGGTAACCCGCGCGCAAAAAGAAATCCGCGCCCGTATAATGGCGGACGCGGTAAAGCAAAGCGAATCTGATTTTTTAAAACAACAGTGCCAAAAGACCTGCAATGTACTGTTTGAAAACTGTGAAAACGGTGTTGCCGAGGGTTACACAGCCAACTATACACGCGTGCAGGTAAAAACCGATAAAATACTCAGCGGTATGATACTGCCCGTCGTTCTTGTTTCGGCGGTTGATGACTACTGTGTCGGCGAACTTGCTTAATTTTTCAAAAGTTTCCGTACTTCTGCGGCAAGATAAAGCGAGCCAAAGATAAACACAGGGTCGTCACCCGACATTTCCTGTGCCATCTGTACCGCCCCTAAAATACTGTCAGCAGTATATACCGAGCGGTTATGCTTTTCACACGCGCGGCGCATTTCGTCGGTTGACAGTGCGCGCGCATTATCGGTCGCGCGCACCGCAATAACATTCTTACAAAGCGGAAGTGTTTCTGACAAAAACTCATCAACACTCTTATCCCGCATCATACCGACTATTGCGGTAACGGTGCCCTTAAAAGGCATCATTGCTTCCCTTAAAACGCCCGCACCGTCGGGATTGTGCGCCCCGTCAATGACGGTAAGCGGATTTTGACCGACGGCTTCAAGCCTTGCGGGGAATGTTGCCGCCTGCAGTCCCTCATACACCGCCTCATACGGTACATCGAATTTCAGTGCGGACAGCACCTCAATTACAAGGGTCGCATTCTGCAACTGATGTTTACCTCCAAGCGCGGTTTTGTAACGCCTGCCCTTATAAATAAATTCATTGCCGAGAATACTGCAACCGAGCACCTGCAAATCGTCCTTTGACGGAATACAAAGCAGGTGCGCTTTTTGTTTTATAACATCAAGCGCCGCCTCACACTGACCAAAACAGGTAAGCGCCTTATCAGACTTTATTATGGCGGCTTTTTCGGTGGCAATTTGTTCAATCGTATCACCTAAAACAGCGGTGTGGTCAAGCCCGATTTTAGTTATCACCGCAAGTGTATCGGTAAGGATATTTGTAGCATCAAGCCGTCCTCCAAGACCCGTTTCGATAACACAGACATCGCAGTTGTTTTCGTAAAAATACAGTATTCCTACGGCGGTTATAAACTCAAATTCGGTAAGTTCTACACCCGTACTTCTGACCGTTTCGGTAAGGCGCACAAGCGCTTGCTCGGTGATAAAATCGCCGTCTATCTGTATGCGTTCACGAAAATCAATGATAAACGGCGATACGAAAAGACCCGTTTTATATCCCGCCGCGGTAAGGGCGCGCGCCGTCATACAGGCAGTGGACCCTTTTCCGTTAGTACCCGCAATATGCACCGCATAAAGCGACCTGTGGGGGTTTGAAAGTTTCTCCATAACGGCGGTCATACGGTTTAGTCCGGCAGGTTGCGAGAACATACCGAGTGAATGTATATACCTAAGCGTTTTTTCATAATTTTCCATAAAAAATCACCATATTTTTACTTGTATTTAAAGGCGGAAAAATCACATCATACTTTTGGGGTGAGAAAATGGATAAGAAACAAAGACGAAAATACGATACCTATCCCGACATATATATGAACAGTACGGGGGACGGATGTTTCTTCAGACCGCATTACCCCATAGAGGACAGCGATTTTGAAGCAATAGCGATGCCCGAAGATGAGGCAGATGCTTACATCGAAATGCGGGATATGTAAAGGTTTTAAAGGCTGTCAAACAATAGGAAAGTCAATTACTATGTAGTTGGCTTTCCTTATTTTAATGCACAAAGCCCGATATGTCAACTCATAACCCTTTTTACTTGACTTTAATAGCATATAATTATATAATTATTAGGTTTAGGGGATGTTTTTATGAACAGACATTTGAAAAAATATATCAATACCAACTCCGCCCTGCTTAAAGGCGGACAAAAGAATTTTGCCGACATATACCGTATCATGTTTCATGAGGATAATCTTATTCTTGCCGAAACAAATGACGGTTTCAGAATCAGAAAATACACCTACGGCGAGGTGCGCGGTATGATTGACCGCACTTCTGCCGCTATATACGAAAAAATCGGCGCTACACATTCCTTTGTCGCGCTTGAAATCGACAACTCGATTGAATGGATTGTGGCTTTCTGGGCGCTTTTGCGCAGCGGAAACAAACCGCTTCTTATAAATCTTCGCCATCCAAAAAGCCTTTCTGACGGTATAATTAAAAAACTCGGCGTACAGTATGTTTTAGGAATCGGCAGTAGCCTGCTTGACGCCGATTTCATTGATTTTAATTCCCTCAAATGCGAAACCGCCTTTGGCGGCGAATTTGAAGATGAAATCGCCCTTTCGACCTCTGCCACCTCGCTTAACGAAACAATCTGTTTTTATACGGGTGCGCAAATTTCAGAACAGATACTTTGTACCGAAGACATACTTAAAAAAAGTCCTCGCATCGCACAACATTACAAAGGCAGTCTTAAAATCCTCGCCTTTCTTCCCTTTTATCATATTTTCGGTCTTGTAGCGGTATATTTTTGGTTTACATTCTTTGGCAGGACCCTTGTCTTTTTAAGGGATTTGGCACCCGATACAATACTTAAAACCTGTCGCAAGCATCAGGTTACCCACATATTTGCCGTGCCGATGCTGTGGCATACGGTTGAAAAGCAACTGCTTAAAACCCTGCGTCAGCGCGGTGATGCCGCCGAAAAGAAATTTTACCGCGGTCTAAAACTTTCTCGGCTGATACAGACCGTTTTTCCCGTATTTGGACCTAAGTTTTCACAAAACCTTATGCGCGAAGTCACCGAACAACTTTTCGGCAGGAGTGTAAAATTCTGTATAAGCGGCGGCAGTTACATAAAGGACTCGGCACTCGCCCTTATAAACGATATTGGATATCCGCTACACAACGGATACGGTATGAGTGAAATCGGTATCACCTCGGTCGAACTCGGGATGTCAATTAAAGCGCGAAAGTCGGGGTCTATCGGTATGCCGTTTTCGTCGGTCGATTACAAAATAAGTGACCGCGGAACACTGCTTGTAAAGGCGGATTCGTCGGCGATACGGCTTATGACGGACAACCAAGCACGCCAAAAGGATGAGTGGCTTGACACGGGCGACATAATGGAAAAGCGCGAAAACGGTTACTACATACTCGGTCGTGAAAGCGACACCGTAATCGGTGAAAACGGCGAAAACATAAACCCCGATATTACCGAGCAGTTGTTTAATATTCCCGATGCTATTTCTTATTCGGTAATCGGTCTAAACAGCGGTGAATATGAAAGACCCGCCCTTATCGTACAAATCAGTCAGTATCTTCCAAAATCCCGTATTTTAGCGATTGTTAACAGTATTTACGATACCAACAGTACTATTCCTCAGGCGGTTGCTGTCAAGGATTTTTACTTCACCTTTGACCCGCTAATGAATCAAAACGCCGTAAAGGTCAGCCGAAAATGGCTTATCCGCGCTATAGAAAACGGGGATGTAAAACTTATCCCGTTTGGCGAAATTAAGTCTACAGCCTCTGATTCAAACGACGGTTTCGATTCAAAAAGCCCGCTTGCACAAAAGGTGCGTCAGATTGTGGCGGAGGAACTTTCAATCGATGCCGACAGCATCGACGACAACGCGCATATGATTTTTGACCTTGGCGCAGACAGTCTTAAATATTTTTCGGTGCTTTCTGCACTTGCAAAGGAATTTTCGGTTACCGACTATTCCGACAAGGACAACTACCGCTATACCGTAAAAGAATTTTGTGAATACCTTGAAAGGCATATTTAAAGTATGAAAAAACACAAACTGAACCTTTTGGTGTTGACATTTGTCAAACTTACAGGGATAATCCCTGCTCTGTTATTTTTTAAGCCCCGCGTTCACTATATGAACCCGACGGCATCAAAAAAACTTGCAAAACCCTGTATCATTATGTCTAATCATATGTCACTTATGGATTTTCCGCTTTACCTTGTGACCTTTCCGTTTCGCACACTCCGTTTTCTGATTTCTGAGGCACTTTACACCAAAAACTCCTTTTTTTCGTGGTTTTTAGACAGTCTTGGCGGAATACGGGTGTACCGTGACACCTATGATTTTTCGTTTATAGGCGAATCCTTACAGATTCTGGACAATGGCGGTACTGTCGGGATATTCCCCGAGGGTCGACTGCCTGTGAAAAACGAATATCACCCGTTCAGACCAAGCATCGTTTACATAGCACTTCGTACCGATGCGCCGATTATACCCGTATATACAAACGGTGCATACAACATCACAAAGCGCACACAGGTTATGATTGGTGAGCCGATATATCTGCGCAACATTTGTGATACCGCCGACCCTGACAGCACCGAGATAGAACGCCTTACAAAATATCTTGAGGAGGAAACCTTACGGCTTAAAAGCGAACTTGAAAGCCGTATTACTGCCGATGGAAAGAAAAACAAATAAAGCAAAACTTTTCGACATACGCCGTCTGCCACAGGACATCGGGCGAATTGTATGTATTCCCTGTCTTTTTATATACCGAATCAAAAAATACCGCACCGACGGTAAGAAATACACCGACAAACTTGTCGGCGGGAACCTTATCGCGGCAAACCATATTGATTTCAGCGACCCGTTCATCGTCGGCACCGCTTTCTGGTACAGGCGTATGTTCTTCCTTGCTTCGGAGGAAATAATGAGTGTAAAGGCTCGGAACATACTGCTTAAAGGCATCGGTTGTATAAAAATCGACCGCAATATTTCGGATATTGAGGGTGTACGCCGCGCCGTTGATATATTAAAATCGGGGCGTATTCTCACCGTGTTCCCGCAGGGCGGTATCCGTGAAGAGGGGCATATCGACGCTATAAAATCGGGTACAGTTCTTATGGCGATAAAGGCGGGCGTGCCTATTGTTCCTATGTACTCCGAAAAACGCAGGCACTGGTACAATCCCCGCACTGTTGTCATCGGTGAAAAGATTGATTGCCGCGACTATTCGGGCGGTAAAATGCCCACTTTGGCGGATATACAGAAAATTTCCGCCGTACTTCTCACCCGTATGAAAGAATGTTGCGAAACATACAATAAAATTGTAAAGGAAGATGAGTGATGAATACTATCGAGCGAATCGTAAAGGTTTTTGAAAATGTTTTTGAGGATGAGATTGATATAAATTCGGTAAAACCCGATGCGAATCTTATAACCGACATTGGTATGAATTCTATCGGTATGCTTTATATGGCGATGGCGCTTGAAGAAGAATTTAATATCAAATTTTCAAACGACGACTTTGGCGCACTTAGCACCGTAAGCGATGTTGCCGCCCTGATCGAGGGCAAAACTGCCGTATGAAATGGACACAAAGGGAACCGAAATTCGGTGATATTATTCGGGTTAAGGTGAAATTTTACCACCATTACGGTATCTTTGCCGACACCGACCGAGTTATTCAGTTCGGTATGCCCGACAACACAGGTGCAGACCCCGAAACAATAGAGGTTACTATAACCGACATCTACACATTTTTAAACGGCGGCGACCTTGAAACGGCGGTACTTGACCGCACCGAACAGCGTGCGCGTTACTCCCCCGAAAGGTCTGTGGAAAACGCACTCTCACGGGTTGGAGAACGCGGCTATAATATTCTGCACAACAACTGTGAGCACTTTGTTAACGAGTGTGTATTCGGTGTATCAAAATCCGATTTTCTTGAAAATGCGCGAAAAGGAATCATCAAAAAACTTTCTAAATAAATATAATGAAAAGACACCGCGGCAACGCAAATGCGTTACCGCGGTGATTTTTACAGTTTGATTTCTTTTCCCATAAAAAATGAATATATTATCTTTTCTTTTACGGGCTTTCCAAACAGTTTTTCACAGGCCTTGGCGTATATTTCAAGTTGCGGGGCATATGTATCGCGAAGCCTTTTCGGACTGTCGGTGCGGTCGGTTTTGAAATCCAGAACTACTATACCGCCGCCCTCCTCAAAGCACAGGTCAACCGCGCCCTGCACAACAACCGTTTCGTCCGCTGAAATTCCTTTTTCTTTAAGGGCGGGGTCAAGGTCGGTAGCGGGAATTTCGGTCAGAAAGCGCATTTCTCTGCGGATGTTTGATGATGCGGCAATACGGGCAAATACTTCGCTTTCAAAAAAGCGCTTTATTAACTCTTTGTTAACCGCCTCGGCATCCCTTTCGGAGATATACTGCCACTCTACCATACG
>JAZREH010000150.1:0-14636 GCA_045660705.1 Acutalibacteraceae bacterium | reverse complement strand
ACCGTTTGAAACCTTTTTAGCAGAGGTTGTAAGAAGATACGGCAAAAGTTGAAGTGCAAGGTCCTTAAATGCACAGGTCGGACCGTGCCACAGTTCAAGAATATCAATGCCGTCCTCAAGATTTTTAATCGGGGCGGGCAGTTCATTATCAAAACTTCCCGTATACGCACCCTTTACACAATAGTCGATTTCATCGTCGGTAAAATCTGTAAGGAAATATTTTAAAATGTATTTTGCCCTGCCGATATAATCAAGTTTACCGAGAGCCGCAAAATCATCCTTATCAAGTTGCGGTATCGTTTCAGGCACATAAAGTCCGCCCTCCGGAGAAATGCCCGATGCAATCGCCACCGAAGCCGAAACCTTTTTCGATTTATCCCTTGTGCTTATGTAGTTCATTGTAGTTTCTCCTCTGAAATCTTCATATTCCTTTATATATTACAGCAAACATACGCTTTTGTCAAAGGTTTGCAAAGAAATTGTTGGCATTTTTATAAAAAATCTTATCAAGTATTCCGTTTTCAAGTCCGCGCACCGACAGATATCGGTACAAATCAGGGATTTTTGATATGCCCGACAACCTGTCACTCATATCCGCGCCGTCAAAATCCGAGCCGATTGATATATTATCCTCAAGACCTAAATCAAGCATATGATACATATGTCGGTATACCGATTCAAATACACCGTCACCGCCCAAAAAGACAGGGTACAGACAAAGCCCGATAAGTCCTCCCTTTTCGGCAATAAGACGCATCTGTTCGTCACTTAAATTACGCGGATTTTTATTTACCGCATCACAGCAGGCGTGGGTAACAATGGGGCACTTTGCAATCTCTGCCGCCTTAAAAAAACCGTCGGTATTGATATGGGAAAGGTCACACAGAATACCAAGTCGGTTCATCACATCTATTACCTGTCTGCCAAAATCGGTGATGCCGCCCGTAGAGTGCACCCCCGATGCAATACGGTTTTTCCCGTTCCAAGTAAGTGTAAGTGCTATTATTCCGTCGGCTTTAAGTTCATAAAGTCGGTCGGTATCGTCCTCTAAAACCGCACCGCCCTCCACCGAAAAATAAGGTGTAAGATTACTCGGCGCGTTTTGAAGTTGTGTTTTAAAGTTACACAAAATATCTTTATACAGTCGGTACGGGTTTTCGGCATCGTCCTTTATCCAGACGGCAAAAACCTGTTTGTACCGTTCAAAAAGCGCCATATCCCCGACATTTACAGCAAGCGCCTTATCGGAAAAATTCCACCCTTTAACATAACATTCATATGGCGTATCACAGTGCAAATCGAAATACCTCGTACAAATCACCCGACATTTTCAATATAACTTATTTGCCATTTAAAACCGTCATCTTCAAACGATACGGTAACTTCGGCAACATCGACACGCATATCAAGTGGACTGTCAAGCCGTTTCATAAAAATATTCGCGGCGTTTACAGTGCGGTTTAGTTTATGTCGGTCAACCGCCTCTACACCGCTTGTCAGCGAATCCTTTTGCCGCGTTTTAACCTCAACAAAGGTCATAATATTACCCTTTTCGGCAATAATATCAATTTCGCCGTAACGGTCACAACGCCAGTTGCGCTTAACAATTATATAGCCCTTTTCACGCAAATATTCCGCCACGCGGCGTTCACCCTCCTGTCCGAGGTATGCCGCCTGTTGTTTATCACAATACATTTTTAAGAAAAGATTTGCGGTGAATTTCGCAAATTCCGTGTTCCTTAATTGCGGCATAGTGTTCCCGCGTGCCGTAGCCTTTATGTTTTTCAAATCCGTACTGCGGATATTTTTCCGCGTATTCGAGCATCAGTCGGTCACGCGTAACCTTGGCAAGTATTGATGCGGCAGCAATCGAAAAGGATTTCGAGTCGCCCTTTACAACGGTTTTGCAGGGCACCGTGGCACCCTTGGGAATACGGTTTCCGTCAATAAGTGCCAAATCGGGTTTTATGGACAGACCTGAAACCGCGCGGTTCATCGCAATATATGTGGCCTCAAGAATGTTGAATTCCTCGACCTCCTCCAGAGTGCCGTACGCCACCGAGTAGGCAATCGCCTTTTCGATAATAACATCATAAAGTTTTTCGCGCTTTGCCTCGCTTAATTTTTTTGAATCGTTAAGACCCTCAATCACCAAGTCATCGGGCAGTATTACCGCCGCGGCACAAACAGGGCCTGCAAGCGGACCGCGACCCGCCTCATCAACGCCGCAAACCACACTGTATCCCTCGGCTTTTGCCGTTTTTTCAAGTTCAAAATCAGGCATTTTACTCCGCCCTTTCAAGTGTCATTCGTCCAAGACGCATATTTCTGAATTCTTCAAGCAACATATTCGCCGCGCGCTCGCTGTCAACCTCGCCGCCGCGCATCATCATACCGCGTTTTTTTCCAATAATACAAAGGTCATCGTATGCCTCGCCCGTAAATTCGCCTACACCGTACCTCTCCAAAAGGCGGTCGGGATACATTTCAATAAGCAGTTCAAGCAGGCGCATTGCAAGCAGTTCGGTATCAAGTATTCTGTCGGTAACAGCACCTGTAAAGGCCAAATGCTCGCCCACCGTCTGGTCCTCAAACTTATGCCACAAAACCCCAGGTGTATCAAGAAGTTCAAGTTGCTTATCAATGGTAAACCACTGATTTCCGCGGGTAACACCGGGTCGGTTTTCAACCTTTGCACGCGCGCCGCCCGCAATTCTGTTTATAAAAGAAGACTTCCCTACATTCGGTATTCCAACCACCATAATGCGAAGTCCCCTACCAACCATTCCCGCGTCTTTATACGCCTCAAGTCGGTCGGAAAGCACCGTTTTTACGGTATCCTTGAACTCACCGAGTCCGCGACCCGACCTGCAATCAACAGGAATTGCACTAATCCCCTGCGCCTTAAAATGCCGTATCCAGGCGGCGGTAGCATCGGGGTCTGCCATATCACACTTATTAAGAATTATAAAATGCGGTTTTCCCGAAATTATACCCGTCAGGTCGGGGTTCCGACTGCTGACGGGTATCCTTGCATCAACTATTTCGGCAACCGCGTCGGTAAGTTTCAGCATTTCGGATATCTGTCGGCGTGTTTTTGCCATATGACCCGGAAACCACTGAATACTCTGCGAATTGCTCATATCAGTCAATTCCTCCTATTTTACTCAAAGGATAAATACGGTATATCGCGTGTCCTAAAATATATCGGGTGTCAATCATACCGTTATTTCCAATCCACGAAGCACGGCTGTCAAGCGAATCGTTACGGTTATCGCCAAGCACGAAAACGCATCCTTCGTCAACCGTTACAGGGAATGTGATATCATAACGAAGCGTGGTGGGAACATCGACAAATTTTTCCTCCACCCCGTCAACATACACCTTGCCCTTGACAAAATCGATGTCAACAACCTGACCCTCCGATGCAATAATCCTTTTGATTATCGGAAGTTCGCTCTGTTCGTTGGGCGAATTGCTCTTATTACGCGAAATAACAACAATATCGCCAACCTTGGGTTGGTATGCAAAGTTGGTTATGATGACCTTTTCACCGTCAAAAAGGGTATTCTTCATCGACGGACCCTCAATCGTTGCAACACGAAAAACAAAACTGAATATAAGCACAACGGCAATCATCGCCGTAACAACAACCTCAAGCCAGTCAAAAACCTCGCTTACCCAACGAACAGGTTTTTCGACCTCGTCAAAATCAACACAAATATCTATAGCATCGGTGTTTTCGAGCGGTTGCTCATTGGGGATTTCACTGTTAAATTTTTCCGTAAAAGGTCACCGTCCTTTCTATAGTTTTAAAAAAGCAGAAAGGGGCAAGCGTTAGCCTGCCCCCACCGTCGGTATGATTAACCGATAAGTTCCTTAACTTTAGCCGCTTTACCAACCCTGTCGCGCAGGTAATAAAGTTTCGCTCTGCGAACTTTACCGAGTCTTACCAATTCAACCTTGGCAACAATCGGGGAATGAAGCGGGAACACACGCTCAACACCAACACCGTAAGAAAGACGGCGTACAGTGAAGGTTTCGGAAATTCCGCTGTTGTTCTTGGCAATAACGGTTCCTTCAAAAATCTGGATTCTTTCCTTTTCGCCTTCCTTAATCCTTACGTGTACCTTTACAGTACTACCGATAATGATTTCGGGTGCATCCTCTTTGAGCATTCCTGCAGTAAGTTCCTTAATTACGTCCATTGTAAATTCTCCTCCTGTTTTTTTCAGGCGTTCATAGGTTTGTAACCCAGAGGACCGTCCGCTTCAATGTCGAAATTTCGGCATCAAACCCACCTTTGAGGCAAGGTGAAATCAAATGCCCGAATATAATAACACAAACCGATAAAAAAATCAAGACTTTTTTTAAAAATTTTACAATTCACCCTTTATTTCAAGTGACAACACCTCATCAAACAGCCGTTTGATATCGTCAATTGACGATATTTCACCGCACTTTCGGCGTATAGCCGCCGCACCGCGCATACCCTTCATATACCACGCGGTGTGCTTTCGCGATTCAAGTATTGCATTGTGTGGGTCTTTATAAATATGCATCAGTTCAATCTGCCGCATACAGGTCGAAAGTCTTTCTTCAAGCGTTGGCGGTGTGTATTCCCCGCCCGACATATAGGCGTTTATTTCCTCAAAAACAAAAGGATTGCCACAGGCGGCACGACCGACCATTACAAAGTCGCAACCCGTATATTCATACATATGCTTTGCCGTCTTGCCGTCGGTTATATCGCCGTTTCCGATAACAGGAATCTTTACGGTATTCTTGACCGTACGCACCGTATCAAGGTCACAGGGCGGGGCGTACATCTGCTTTCGGGTACGCCCGTGCACCGTAATTGTCGCGGCGCCCGCCTGCTCACATATAAGTGCAAGTTCGGGTGCGTTAATACTGTCAGAATCCCAACCCGTACGCATTTTAACCGTAACGGGAACACCCGATACCTTTACTGCCGCCGCAACGATTTCACCTGCGAGTTCGGGGTCCTGCATAAGGGCACTTCCACCGCCGTTTCCCGCGACTTTAGGTGCGGGGCACCCCATGTTTATATCGATAAAATCGGGGCTGTATTCCATCGCCTTTTCTACCGCCGCCGCGATAACATCGGGTTCACACCCGAAAAGTTGCGAAGCCGCGGGACGGGCAAGGTCACTGACCCCAAGCAAAACAGCCGATTTCTTATCGCCAAGACTTACACCTTTAGCGCTTGTAAGTTCACCGACGGTAAAGGCACAACCGTACTGTCGACATATTTCCCTCATCGCTCGGTCGGCGACACCCGCCATCGGCGCGAGGGCTGCAAATCCGTTAATTTCAAGTTTTCCAATCTTCATAGCAAGCCTATTATATTTTATAAAATGTTTTTTGTCAATTTTTTTAAAATTAATAGTGACAAAATCGGTTTATAATGTTATAATATAAACTGTATGAATATGTGTATTGGAAGTGAAGTGCTTTGAAACTTTTAGCCATCGACGGCAACAGTATAATCAACCGCGCCTTTTACGGCATAAAACTGCTTTCTACAAAGGATGGGCAGTATACCAATGCCGTTTACGGTTTTATAAATATTCTTAACCGACTGATTGACGATGAAAAACCCGACGGGATTGCGGTTGCATTTGACCTGCGTTCCCCTACTTTCAGACACAAAGAGTATTCAGAGTACAAGGCGGGTCGCAAACCCATGCCGCCCGAACTTGCATCACAGTTTCCGCTTCTTAAAGAGTGGCTGACCCTTATGGGTTACACCTGTATTGAGTGTGAGGGGTATGAGGCTGACGATATTCTCGGCACCCTTGCCGATGCCGCCGAAAAAAGCGCCGCCCACCAGTGTGTTATCGCAACGGGCGACCGTGACTCACTTCAACTCGTGTCAGAGCATACCCGCGTTTTGCTTGCCGCTACCAAGGCGGGCAAACCCGAAATTATAGACTACACCCCTGCCGCACTGTTTGAGCGCTACGGTCTTACTCCGCCCGAAATGATTGAACTTAAATCACTTATGGGCGACAGTTCCGATAACATCCCAGGCGTTGCGGGCATCGGTGAAAAAACCGCAACCGACCTTATTTCGCGTTACCACAGCATTGACTACATTTACGAAAATCTTGAACAACTTGAAATTAAGGACGGCGTGCGCAACAAACTGCGCGACGGCAAAGAAAGCGCGTACTTAAGCCGTTATCTCGGAACCATTTGCCGCACCGCACCGATTTCTACCGATTTAAGCGATTACAAAACGAAGGAAAGAAACACCGCCTCACTTTCGGCACTTATGACCCGTCTTGAACTTTTTAAACTGATGGAGCGTATGGGAATTTCCCCGTCAGCGGCAACTGCTGATGTAAGCAAAAACGATACTGCGGCTTTTACGGTTTTATCGCAAACTCCTGATATACCGCAAAACTCAACGGTTGACCTGCTTATTACCGACGACGGTAATGCTGTAGTATTTAGCAATACCGTTTTTGCCTGTGACGGTGATTACTGTAAAAAACTTTTGTGCGATGCGGGACTGAAAAAGCGCGTATACGACTATAAAACAATTTCTAAAAAATTCCCCGAAACCGACGGTGTTGTTTTTGATGCTATGCTTGCGGCATACCTTTCAAACCCGTCTGCATCCGACTACAGTATCGACAGAATCTGCGGCGAATACGCCGACACCGATATTCAGATTACTGACGGGTGTGACCCTCTTTTAAAAACTGCCGCTAACTTTTCGGTTGCCTGTGACCGTCTTTACGATACCCTGAGTGCAAGCGGCGAACTGAAACTTCTTGAAGAAATCGAAATCCCACTTGCAAGGGTGCTTGGCGAAATGGAAAATTCGGGCTTCCTTGTCGATTTAGAGGGTTTGTCCGCCCACGGACAGATGCTTTCCGAAAAAATCGAGCAACTTACCTGTGAAATCTACAGTATGGCGGGTTGCGAATTTAATATAAATTCCCCCAAACAACTTGGCGAGGTGCTTTTTGAAAAACTCGGTCTTCCCGCAAAAAAGAAGACCAAAAGCGGTTACAGTACAAACGCCGAGGTCTTAGAGGGACTTCGTTATGATTTCCCGATTGTTGACAGTATCCTTAAATACCGCCGTCTTGCCAAACTGAAGTCAACCTACTGTGACGGTCTTGCGGGTGCGGTTTCGGATGACGGTCGTATCCACACCACCTTTAACCAGACCGAGGCGCGTACAGGCCGTATCAGTTCGCTTGAACCGAATCTTCAGAACATCCCCGTCAGAACCGACGAGGGTCGCGTTCTTCGTAAATTCTTTACCGCGCCCGACGGCTCTGTTCTTTGCGATGCCGACTATTCACAGATTGAACTTCGTGTACTTGCAAGCATTGCCGAGGACGAGGCTATGATAGATGCGTTTGAAAGCGGTATGGACATTCACACCGCAACCGCATCACAGGTATTCAACATTCCGCCCGATATGGTGCTTCCCGTAATGCGAAGCCGCGCAAAGGCTGTAAACTTCGGTATCGTTTACGGAATCGGCGCATTTTCACTTTCGAAGGATATCGGCGTTACACGCGCCGAAGCCGACAGATATATAAAAGACTATCTTGCGGCATATCCGTCGGTTGCAAAATATATGGAAAATGTTATCGAACGCGCCAAACAGGACGGCTTTGTGTCGACCGTTTTCGGGCGCAGAAGATATCTTCCCGAACTTAAAAGTTCCAACGGTATGCTTCGCGCTTTCGGTGAGCGTGTTGCACGCAACGCCCCGATTCAGGGTACCGCCGCCGATATTATAAAGGTGGCAATGATTCGTGTGCGCGACCGACTCAGTCGCGATATACCGACCGCCCGCCTTATTCTTCAGGTGCACGATGAACTTATCGTCGAATGTCAACAGGCCGATGCCGATGCCGTTTGCAAGGTTCTTGAAGAAGAAATGTCGGGTGCCGCAAATCTTCGTGTAAAACTTACCGCTGATTCAAAATACGGCAAAAACTGGCTTGAGGCAAAGGGTTAACTTATGAAAGTGATTTTTGTATGCACAGGTAACACCTGCCGAAGTCCGATGGCAGAGGGCTATCTTCCGCCATTCGCCCTCCCCTTTTTAGAGGTCGAAACCCGCGGGCTTTTCGCCGACGGCTCACCCGTTTCAAAAAACAGTGCCGATGCTATGCTTGAAATGGGAATAGATATTTCCAATCATATTTCAAAACAGTTTTCGCAAGATGATTTGGGCGCCGATATGATAATCTGTATGTCGGAATCTCACCGCGAAACGCTGATAAAGGCGGGCGCCGACATCAATCGGGTCTTGGTGCTTGGCGACGGTATATACGACCCGTTTGGCGGCGATATTCACACATACCGTATATGCCGCGACCAGATTACCAATAATATCGATTCGCTTATTTTTGGCGGTACATTTACCGATTTTCAGATTAAAGAGGCAGAGTATTCACATATAAAGGGTATCGAAAACCTTGAAAAGGAATGTTTTTCTGAGCCTTGGAGTATTAACGCCCTTGAAGAATCGTTTGCGGCAGGCACAAGATTTTTTACCGCCGTAAGCAGTGACGGGCGTGTTATTGGATATATCGGTATAAGCACCATTCTTGACGAGGGATATATAACAAACATCGCTGTTACCAAGTCACACCGAAAAACAGGGGTTGGCACACTTCTTATAAAGCGAATTTTTGCCTTTGCACGAAAGCAGGGACTCGCCTTTGTATCGCTTGAAGTCAGAGCATCAAACCAAAACGCCATTTCACTTTATGAAAAGCACGGATTCTGCCGCGAGGGCGAGCGCCGCGACTTCTACACCAATCCTAAAGAAAATGCAATTATAATGACAAGAAGGTTTAACTGAAGTTTATGAAAATAATTAGTATCGAAAGTTCCTGTGACGAAACCTCCGTTGCCGTAACCGACGGCAGAACGGTGCTTTCAAATGTCGTTTCAACACAGATTGCTGAACATATGATATACGGCGGCGTGGTACCTGAAATCGCATCGCGCCGACACACCGAGGCGATAAGTGCCGTATGCAAACAGGCACTTATTGAAGCGGGTATAGATTACAAAGATATTGATGCCGTTGCAGTAACCTTTGCACCTGGTCTTATCGGTGCACTGCTTGTTGGTGTCAGTTTTGCCAAAGGTCTTGCTATGTCGCTTGGCGTTCCGCTTATCCCCGTACATCATCTTCGTTCGCATATCGCGGCGAACTATATCGAATCGCCCGAACTTGAGCCTCCGTTTTTATGTCTTACCGTTTCGGGCGGAAATACTATCATTACCGAGGTCAGTGACTACACAAAATTCAGTACCGTCGGTGTCACTCTTGACGATGCGGCGGGCGAATGTTTTGATAAAACGGCGCGTGCGCTCGGACTTCCTTACCCAGGCGGTGTAAATCTTGATAAAATCGCCACTACGGCAGATACTAAAAAATACCCGCTTCCCCACCCGCATGCAGGCAGCGGTGAATTTGATTTCAGTTTTTCGGGTCTTAAAACGGCGGTTATCAACCTTATACACAATGCCGAACAGAAAGGTATTGATATAAAACCTGAAATCCCCGTTATTGCGGCTACGGTGCGTGAGCGCGTATGCGATATGCTCATTGATAAAACCTTTAAAGCCGCCGAAAAGCACGGTTATAAAACACTTGTACTTGCGGGCGGTGTTTCGGCAAACAGTGAACTTCGCCGTCGCACCGAAGAAGAATGTAAAAAACGTGATATGCGCTTTTTCTGTCCGCCGCTTAAATACTGCGGTGACAATGCCGCTATGGTCGGTGTTCAGGCGTACTATGAATATCTTGACGGCAATATCGCCGACGAGGGTCTGAACGCTACCGCAACATTACCAATTAACTACCGCTGAGGTGATTGTCTTGGAAAACAAAAAACTTTTACTTGTCGTAAACCCAAAGTCTGGGCGCGCAAAAATGCGCAACGAGTTATTGCGCGTAATTGAAACCCTTTCATCGGGCGGTTACGACATTACGGTTTACCCCACCAAAAGCCGCGGTGATGCCACCGACAGGATTTCAAAACTTAAAGACGGCGATACCGACGTTATCGTCGTGTGCGGCGGTGACGGTACGCTTAACGAGGTTATTACGGGTCTTATGCACTCAAAGGTGAGTTGTACTCTCGGATATATTCCGTCAGGCACACTTAACGAATGGTCGTCAGGACTTCAGATATCCCGCAACATACCGCAGGCGGCAAAGGATATACTTTCAGGCGCCGAAACCACGCTTGATATCGGTATGTTTAGTGATAAGTATTTTTCCTACACCGCATCTTTCGGTGCGTTTACCGAGGCTTCATATTCGGCACCGCAGGATGTTAAAAATGTTTTAGGTCAGGCGGCATACTTTTTTGAGGGAATCAAAAGCCTTGGAAACATTAAGCCGATTCACCTTAAATTTATATGTGAGGACCGCGAAATTGAGGGCGACTTTCTGTTTGGTGCCATATCTAATTCAATGTCGGTTGGCGGCATCGTAAAGTTCGACGAAGCGGCGGTACGGCTTAATGACGGTCTTTTCGAGGTTATGCTTATACGCAACCCCGAAAGCATAATAAACTTTCAGTCGATTATCGACGGCATACTGCGGCAGGACCTTTCCCGCGACGGTATCGAGTTTTTCCACACCCGCGAAATAACCGTTGTCGGCGGCGAGGATGTCGCGTGGACACTCGACGGCGAATACTGTGCGGGCAGTGCAAGTGTCACCGTCAAAAACATTCCGTCGGCAATTAGGCTTATCACCCCGAATCCCGACCGAAAGTGCCTTCTCCCTGTCGAGTCGGCCCCCGATAAATAAATTATTTTAAGGAGTATTTGTAATGTTCACAAGAGATATCGGTGTCGACCTTGGCACCGCAAACACACTTGTATGTATAAAAGGTAAAGGAATCATTATGCGTGAGCCGTCGGTAGTTGCATACGATGTCAGAAATGACGCTGTGCGTGCCGTCGGTACCGAAGCCAAGGAAATGATTGGCCGTACACCCGGCTCAATCGTTGCGGTAAGACCGCTTAAAGATGGCGTTATCGCCGACTTTGATGTTACGGCGGCAATGCTTAAACGCTTTGTCCGTCAGGCGGTCAAAGGCTCCTTTACATCGCGTGTAAGAATGGTTGTCTGTATTCCCGCGGGTGTTACCGAGGTTGAAAGCCGCGCCGTTTACGATGCGGCAAAGCAGGCGGGCGCCACCGATGTTGACCTTGTTGAAGAACCTATGGCGGCGGCAGTCGGTGCAGGTCTGCCCGTATGGGATGCAACGGGCAATATGGTTGTTGATATCGGCGGCGGTACAAGTGAAGTTGCCGTTATTTCCCTTGGCGATATCGTTACCGCACAGTCGATAAGGGTTGCGGGCGACAACCTTGACGAGGCAATAATCAGTTATATCCGCAAAAAGCACAATCTTCTTATCGGTGAACGCACCGCCGAACAGATAAAGATTGATATCGGTTCTGCACGCCCGTACGAGGGTGAAACAACAATTGAGGTCAAGGGTCGAAACCTTGTTGACGGACTTCCCAAAAACATCACCATTTCGTCCGAAGAGGTGCGCGATGCTATGGCAGATACCATAGCACAGATTATCGAAACCATACGCACTACACTTGAAAAAACGCCACCCGAACTCTCTGCCGACATAATCGACAGCGGTATTACTCTGACGGGCGGCGGAGCGCTTCTGCGCGGACTTGCCGAACTTATTGCAGAGGAAACAGGTATGCCTGTAACGGTTGCCGCAAATCCGCTTGACTGTGTTGTTCTCGGCACCGCAAAACGCCTTGAAGCCGACAGCGGCTTTGATAACTATGTTTTCCGCCGCGGAAAGCGTTTCAGATAATTTATTCAGCACCCCACAGGAGGTAAGTTATGCGATTTTTCTTTCGCAGTAAACAGTTCCGTATAATTCTTACGGTTTTTCTGTCAATCGTTTTGTTGTCCGGTATATTCGCCTTTGCAGGTAGCCGTATTGCACCTCAGGCCAATATTGCCGGCACTATTGCCGCACCCTTTCAGTCGCTTGCCACAAAGGTTTCAAATGCGCTTTCGGATTTTATATCGGCATATACCGACGGAAATAAACTTATGCTTGAAAACGCCGAACTAAAAGGTGAAATCAACAAACTTCGCGAACAGATTGCCGACTATAACGATGTTGCCGCACAGAATGAATTTTACAAGGATTATCTTGGAATAAAGGAAAGCCATCCCGATTTTCAGTTTGCCTCGGCTACCCTTATTGCGCGCGATACCGAAGACCCGTACGGCGGTTTTGTAATCAATCAGGGGTCTATGTCGGGGATAAGTGCTTATGACCCTGTTATAACCGACGGGGGACTTGTCGGTTACATAACCGAGGTAGGGCTTACTACCGCAAAGGTCACAACACTTTTAAGTCCCGAACTTACATCGGGTGCGCTTGATAACCGTACAGGTGATTCAGGCATAGTTATAGGAAACAGCGAACTTGCCAAGGACGGTATGTGCCGCTTTTCAAACCTTTCGCGTTCCTGTAGCGTTGCAATCGGCGATTATGTTGTAACTTCGGGTGAGGGGATTTTCCCAAGCGGTCTGCTTATCGGACAAATTGAATCGGTCGGCAGCGACTCATACAATACCTCAATTTACGCCGATATAAAACCCTTTGCAAGCCTGTCTGAAATCCGTAATGTTATGGTCATAACCGCATTTGACGGTCAGGGCGGCGTGCGTGTCGGTGCGGAGGGTGACGATGAATAAACCAAACCGATTAGTACCTACCCTTATTAACATTTTACTTTTTGCTGTTCTTTATATTCTGCACTACTGCAATTTTTTCAGTATCGCAATAATCGACGCTTCTCCCCTTTCTCCGCTTGCGTTACTTATCGCTGTATCTATGTTTTGCAGCGAACCTACCTGCGCATTTGCGGGGCTTACCCTTGGAATATTTATGGATGCGGTTTCTGCCGATTCGTCATTCCTTTATACCGCAACCTTTCTTATATGCGGTGTCGGTACTTCGCTTATCGCACACCACTACTTTAACAACAACATCCGTTCAGCCATTGCGCTTTGTATTATTTCCTCTGCCTTTGTGTTTCTTGCGCGTTGGTTATGCTTTTACTGCTTTGGCAGAGGTCTTGAAGAAAGTCTTGGATATCTTCTGCGCACACCATTCCCGTCGCTTATATATACCCCTATCTTTATAATTCCTTTTTATTATCTTGAAAGACGCATCTGCAAAAATCTTAATCTACACCGTGAAATGAGGTGAACATATGCCCTTTACCAGAAAACACCAAACCGCGCTTACCGTACTTTCGGTACTGCTTGTTACGGTTATGCTTTTATATACCGCGCGCATCTATTCCCTGCAAATTGTAAACGCATCGGACTACACCGTTTCTGCCGATAGCGTTTCGACCCGCCGTGCCGTTTTAAAGGCGCCGCGCGGTGAAATACTCGACTGTTACGGTCGGCAGATTGCCATCAACCGGGACGGTTACAACATTGTTTTCAACAAGGCATATGTTAAAGACAACCTCAACGATGTTATTCTTGCGCTTATAAATCTTCTTTCCGAGTCGGGCGTTAAATGGAATGATAAGTTACCCCTTGAAACGGCGGCACCCTACGGCTTTAAATCGGGAGAATCAACCACCCGAATGTTAAGTAAACTTGAACTTGCACACTATGCCACCGCCGAAAACTGTTTTATAAGAATGGTCGAAAAGTATCAACTTGAAGGATACACCGAGCACGAACAACGCCTTATAATGGGTGTCAGATACAGTATGGATATTGCCGATTTTTCGGTTTCTTACCCATATACTTTTGCCGAGGATATTCCCACCGAACTTATGCGTCGGGTAAGTGAATCGGGTTTTATGCTTAACGGTGTTACGGTTGATGTTGTACCGTTCAGACAGTATACCGATACCTCACTTGCGGTAAACCTGATTGGCGCTGTGGGTCCGATTTACGAAGATAAATGGCAAAAATATAAAGAAAAAGGCTACAAATACGATGATAAGGTCGGACTCAGCGGAATTGAAGCCGAAATGGAGGACAGTCTGCGCGGCACCGACGGTGAAATCACATATTATATTGATGCAAAAGGTTCTATTATAAAATCCGAGGTAACGAAACCGCCTGTCGCGGGTCGTACCGTTATACTTACACTTGACAAAACAATCCAGCGCACCGCACAAAATTCTCTGCAGAATATGGTTATAAAACTGCGTAGCGAGGGCGGAACTGCCAAGGCGGGTGCCGCGGTTATGATTGATATTGATACGGGCGGTGTTATTTGTGCCGCAAACTACCCCACATACGATTCGGCAACAATGAACGAAAACTATGACAAACTGTTAAATGACCCTGCAGGTCCGCTTAATAACCGCGCCTTTAAGGGTATCTACCCTATCGGTTCAACAATAAAACCCGCTGTTGCAACCGCCGCACTTCAAGGCGCTGTTTACAACAACGGTGAAAGCATAAAGTGTGTACGCACATATAACTATTTCGATGATTATAAGCCGAGTTGTATGCACTATCACGGAACAATTTCTCTGCGCACAGCACTTTCAAAAAGTTGCAACTACTTCTTCTTTGAACT
>JAZREH010000149.1:0-1767 GCA_045660705.1 Acutalibacteraceae bacterium | reverse complement strand
TGTTGAGGTTTTGGGCGGAATTTCGCTTTACAATGTTATAATCGGCGTTGCTATAATGCTGCTTGCTGCCCTTATAATCCTTGGCGGTCTCAAACGAATCGCATCGGTTGCCGAAAAGGTCGTTCCCTTTATGGTTATCCTTTTTGTCGCTGGCAGTCTTGTTGTAATCGCCGTAAACTATCAGAATATTCTCCCCGCCTTTAAGGCAATATTCGTAAACGCATTCAAACCCGAAGCATTCATAGGCGGCGGTATCGGCGTTATTATCAGCAAGGTTATGACACAGGGTTTCAAGCGCGGTGTTTTCTCCAACGAAGCGGGTCTTGGTTCGTCGGTTATGGTTCACTCCAACTCCAACATAAAAGAGCCTGTTAAACAGGGTATGTGGGGTATATTCGAGGTTTTTGCCGACACAATGGTGGTCTGCACAATGACCGCACTTGTTGTTCTTACATCGGGTGTATTCGACTTTAAAACAGGCGAAATTGCACAGGGTCTTAATGATGCAACCCTCGTCGGTGGCGCATTCAACAGCGTATTCCCGTGGGGTAACATCGGACAGCGCTTTATCGCTATCGCAATGTTCCTTTTCGCATTTACAACCGTTCTCGGTTGGTCACACTACGGCGGCAAGGCTTGGGAATACCTCTTTGGCGCAAAAACAAAGGTGATTTTCAATATCGTACATATCGCAACTATACTGCTTGGTGCGGTAATGACCTCCTCGCTTGCGTGGGATATTTCGGATACCTTTAACGGTCTTATGATGATACCAAACCTTATCGGTGTTATCACCCTTTCCCCCATCGTTTATAAGATAACAGCAAACTATGTCAGCCGTAAACTTAAGGGCAATCAAATTAAGCCTATGCTTTCGTACGACCCCAATATTCAGCAACAGGCTGAAATTGCAATCGCAAACGGCGAAGAATAAATAAACTCATCAAAACAAATACTCCTTGAACTGGTGTTCAGGGAGTATTTTTTTGGAATTTGATGGTATTATAATTGTGCAACACAAGTTAATATAATAAGTCAATGATGCTTTTTTACTATTGGTAAAAAAGCACTTCCTCGGTTGTCGCCACACAAAATTAAAACCTCGGACTTTCGGTCCGAGGTTTTAAACTTGTATCGATTGATAACTTAGATTTCAGCGAAGTACTTAATAGTACGAACCATCTGGCTGGTGTAGCTGTTCTCGTTATCGTACCAAGAAACAACCTGTACCTGATAGGTATCGTCGTCAATCTTGGTAACCATTGTCTGGGTTGCATCGAAGAGTGAACCGTAGGTGATACCGATGATATCAGACGAAACGAGTTCTTCTTCGGTGTAGCCGAAGGAAGCGCTTGATGCAGCCTTCATAGCAGCATTGATGCCTTCCTTAGTGATGTCCTTGCCCTTAACAACAGCAACAAGGATAGTGGTAGAACCGGTCGGAACCGGAACACGCTGAGCAGAACCGATAAGTTTGCCGTTGAGTTCAGGAATAACAAGACCGATAGCCTTAGCAGCACCTGTAGAGTTAGGAACAATGTTGCATGCAGCAGCGCGAGCACGACGGAGGTCGCCCTTTCTGTGAGGACGGTCAAGAACCATCTGGTCGCCTGTCCAAGCGTGAACAGTTGTCATAATACCGCTCTGGATGGGAGCATACTTGTTAAGAGTATCAGCCATAGGAGCGAGGCAGTTGGTGGTGCAGGATGCAGCCGAGATGATGGTATCATCAGCGGTAAGAGTATCCTCGTTTACGCTGTAAACTAC
>JAZREH010000148.1:0-6546 GCA_045660705.1 Acutalibacteraceae bacterium | reverse complement strand
CAATAAATATAATTATTATAAGTGGCTTTTTTTGATATTAAAAGCACGGGACGGAGTTGTAAAATGAACGACATTTCTGTAGCGTATTTATTAAAACTTGCTTGGCATCGGGCGTGGGCGTTGGCTTTGGCACTGGTGGTGTTTGCAGGCTCGGCTTTTGCGTACTGTGAATTTCTTGCTACGCCGCGGTATACTGCGACTGCAAAGGTTATCGTTACAAACGGTAGCATTATCACAAATGCTATTCAGAGTGACGGCACAATAAAGGGTTCGTCATCGGTCAGCGGTACCGATATTACTGCATCGCTTAACCTTGCTAATACGGTTAAGGATATTCTTATGCCCAGTGATATTTTCAAGCAGTTGTCTGAATCTATCAATAATAAGTATTCGTACAGGGAACTTCGCAATATGGCGACCGTTTCGCGTGCGGGTAACGATACCCTTATTGTTAATGTTTCTTTTTCGGCTTCAAACGATAAAGAGGCTATATCGCTTGTAAATACATTTGTTAATCTGGCACCCGATTATATTACTAATTACATTCCTAACTCGGTTGCGATGGTTGCCGATATCGCCGACTCGGCAAGTGAGGTTTTCCCGCGTACCGCGATAACCACCTCGGTGGTGGGGCTTGTTGGTGCGATACTTGCCTTTGCGGTAGTATTCATCATCGATTCAATGGACCACGCAATTGACGGTGAGGAAGATTTCACCAACCGTTACGATGTACCGCTTTTGGGTGCGGTTCCCGATTTTGAAAATACGGTGATTAGTTCCAATAACTATTACAACTACAGTAAGAAGGGCGGTTATCCAAGTGGCAATTAAGACCAAAAAAGAAAAGAAAGAAAAACTGACTGCGGCGAAAAAGAATATCCTTGGCAACGGGGAAACCTCTGCCGCACAAAGCAGTGAAAATAAAAGGGCACCCTTTGCTGTAGTTGAGGCGTACAAGTCAATACGAACCAATCTTATGTTCCTTTTGGCGCAAAACAACGGTAAGGTTATTGCTTTGTCGAGTGCTAACGCGGGTGAGGGTAAGTCGACCACATCGGTTAACATTGCAATCGCTTTTGCTCAACTTGGCGGTAAGGTTTTGCTTATCGACGGTGACCTTCGCCGTTCTTCGATACACAAAAAGATGAAACTTGAAAACGATATCGGTCTGTCCAATGTACTTGCGGGATTCAATGATTTAAGTGAGGCAATTGTCAGCGTAAATCAGAATCTTGATGTTATTACATCGGGACAGATTCCGCCCAACCCGTCAGAACTTTTAGGCTCGGAACTTTTCGCTCAGGCGATGGAAAAGTTAAAGGATGAATACAATTATATCATAATTGATACACCGCCTATAAATGTTGTTACCGATGCATTGATTGTTGCACCGCATACCGACGGTCTTGTTCTGATTGTCCGTGACGGCTTTACACAGAATGAGTCGATTCGTCGTGCTCTTGATGCTGCTGAATTCGCAAACATCAATATTCTCGGTGCGATTATGAACGGTGCAGATACAAAGAAAAGCAAGCGCTATTCGTACCGCAGGAACGACTACCGTTATTACCGTTACAGCAGAGGTTTCCGTTACGGTTACGGTGGTTACGGTGGATATGGCGGACACGGTGGCTATGGTAGTTACGGCGGTTACGGTTATGGATACGGCTACGGTCCGAACTATGGATACGGCTACGGCTACAGAAACGGCGAAGACTGATTTTATAATATTTTATTTAATTTTAAGCGGGGGATGGTTGGCAGATATCCCCCGCATAAAATTTTTTTAAGGTAGGTGAAGGCTGTGCGGCTTGTTGATATTCATTCACATATACTCCCAGGTGTTGATGACGGTGCGCCCGATGTTGAAACATCCCTTAAACTGCTTTCGATGTGTAAAGAACAGGGAATAACCGATATTATTGCTACTCCGCATTTTGATGCATCTTTCAATAATATTGATGAATTTCAGTATTTCGTTGCACAGGCACTTGACGAACTTAATGCCGCGGCAGACGGTGACCTGCCGACGGTTCATACTGGGTGTGAGGTATACTATTTCAAGGGTATCGGTAAAAGTCAGGGCATAAAACCGCTTACCTTGTGCGGTTCGCGTTATATACTTCTTGAACTGCCTAATATGACGATTGATAACACCGTATTAAAGGATATAACCGATTTGTCAGAGGTGTTGGGTCTTGTCCCCATAATTGCGCATATCGAACGGTATGCCAATGAAAAAGGTTTTAAGGAACTGCTTAAACTGATTTCAAAGGGCGCCGCGTATGCGCAGATAAATGCCCCGTCACTCCTTGATTCACCGTTCAGACGCACGGTTATCAAACTTATAAAAAACGGTATGATATCGTTTATCGCAACCGATACACATTCGGTACTTCACCGCCCGCCAATGTTAAAAGAGGCGCTTGATGCGGTTGCTAAAAAATTCGGTGACGAATACCGTGAGATGTTTATAAAGAATACCGATTATCTTTACAGACAAATTATAGCGCGGTGATTAAGATGGATAGCAAAACTGTAAAAATCAATCGCACGGGCGATTTGGTGTATATAACATTTCCGAAACTTTCGGCGTGC
Organism: Acutalibacteraceae bacterium; assembly: GCA_045660705.1. Lineage (GTDB taxonomy): Bacteria > Bacillota > Clostridia > Oscillospirales > Acutalibacteraceae > UBA737. The sequence continues at coordinate 3,948 of JAZREH010000148.1, read as the reverse complement.
GGTGCGGTGCGCCACACCTTTTCTACCCGCTATGGCGGTGTAAGCGGCGGTCAGTACAGCACAATGAATTTAAGTTTTAATAACGGTGATGCGCGCGAAAATGTCGAGGAAAACTACAGACGGCTTTGTTCTGCCGCAGGTATCGATGTTTCGCATCTGGTACTGAGCCGTCAGACCCATACAAACAATGTACGGTATGTTACCGAAAAAGACTGCGGTACGGGTTACAGTAAGCCGTCGTTTCAGGATGTTGACGGTCTTATAACCGACTGTTCAGGTGTGGCTATGGTTACACAGTATGCCGATTGTACGCCGCTTCTTTTTTGCGACCCTGTAAAGCGTGTTGCGGCGACCTCGCACGCGGGTTGGCGCGGTACGGTAAAACTGATTGGTCAGATTACGGTTGACAGTATGGTAAACGATTTCGGTTGCCGCCGCGAGGATATTATCGCCGCGATAGGACCTGCAATAGGTCAGTGCTGTTACGAGGTTGACGACCCCGTTTATGATGAACTTGTGAAACTGCCGATAAAACTTGACGGTGCGGTTATAAAAAAGGATAACGGTCATTATATGCTTGACCTTAAAGAGGTAAACCGCCGCATACTAGTAGAAAGCGGTGTAAAAGCAGAGAATATTGATGTTGCCGATTTGTGTACCTGCTGTAACAGTGAGGGGCTTCACTCCCACCGCGCGACGGGTGGAAAACGCGGAAACCTTGCCGCGATAATCGAACTTATATAATATGTGAGGAATGCTGTGAAAGTTTTATCTTTTGGCGAAATACTTTGGGATGTGTATGCACACGAAAAGCACATAGGCGGCGCACCCCTTAACTTTGCGGCACACTTTGCAAAGCAGGGCGGACAGTCGTATATGCTTTCGGCGGTCGGCAATGACGATTTGGGAAAAGCGGCGCTTATGTTAATAAAAGACTTTGGCATAAGGACCGATTATGTTTCGGTTTTAGAAACCGAACAAACGGGTAAATGCGTTGTTACATTAGACCAAAAGGGAGTACCCCATTACAATTTACTCGATAATGTCGCGTATGACCGTATAACCAAACCCGATTTGTCGGGGGTAGAGTTTGATGCCTTTTATTTCGGCTCGTTGGCAATCAGAAATGCCCATAACAGGGAAACGGTATCGGATATAATCGCGGATAATTCCTTTAAAGAAATATTTGTTGATATAAATATCAGACCGCCGTTTGTGTCAGAGCAGGCGGTAAAAATGGCTTTTGATAATGCGACCGTTGTTAAAATCAGCGATGAAGAATTAACCACCGTTACAAAACTGCTTTTTAATGAGGAGTACGGGTATAAGGACGCGGCAAAGGTTATCGCCGAAAAATTCAGCAACATTAAGATTGTCATAATCACACTTGGTGCAAAGGGTTCCTTTGCATATGACTGCAAAAAAGCGTTATCATATTCCTGCGGTGCGGGAGAGGTTGAGGTCATATCAACCGTTGGCGCGGGTGACAGTTTTTCGGCAACCTTTTTAAATAAATACCTTTCAGGGGAGGGTATAGACGGTTGCCTTAAAGCCGCCGCAAAGGTAAGTGCATTTGTGGTTTCAAGGGTAGAGGCGATACCCGATTATAAGGATTTGACATAATAAAAAACGGACACTTCAAAGTGTCCGTTTTCTTATGTTTATTATTAGTAAGAAGTTTCGGGATAAACGATTTTCTTAACCTTGAACTGCTTCACTGCATAGTCATTGATTTCGGTCTTAAGGTCTTTTGCAAAGGCGTTCATATCCTTTTCATACTCGTCGCCTTTAATCAGGTCTCTTACCGAAAGGTCAAGATTCTTTGCATAGTACGGGTCGGCAGAAATATCCTGTTTTATAAGGAGAACATAGCCGTTCTTATCCTCTTTTTCGATAAGTTTGATTTCGCCTGTAGCCATAGCCTTGGCGGTTTCGAAATGGTCAGATGCATAGGAAGTATCCGCTGTACCAAGGATAGATGCGTGACTGTCAAGCGGGGTTGTGCCCTCCTCGGCATCCTCGTCCTTTTCGGTTTCGGGGTGTGCTTCTTTGGGGTCGGTGCCGTAGTAGTCGTGGTAAATGTCCTCAAAAGTCTTCGAGCCGTTTGTAAGTGCGGTTACATAGCCGTCAAGTTTTTCCTTGGTAGAGGTCTTTTCGGCATCCTGCATCGAACTTGTGTCGACATCAAGCATATTGGCAACGATGAAGTTTTCAAGCAGGGACTTGTTAACCTCGTCAGCGGCGATTTCCTTTTTACCGCCCTCGCCGTAAAGGTGCTCAAAGTAAGCACTTGAATAATAGGAATCAACCATATACTTTTTATATGTGCTCTGGCTTACACCGTTAGGTTCAAGAAGTGTCGAATAACCGTAACTTGACCAATAGTAATCGGCATACTGCTCAGCAGTAGAGGCAACATCGTCTTCAAGTTCAACCTTTTCTTTTTCGCACTTGATTTTATATGCGGCAATCTGCTTTAAACTTTCGATTGCCCTGTCCTTTACCCAGTCGGTAAAGTTTTTCTTGTCGATTTTCTGTTTGTAATAGTCAACCGCTTCGGTCGAGGTATCTTCCTTGTCCTTGTCCTTGTTCTTTTCGGCAATCTCCTCGTCAACCTTTGAGCGTGCCTCGGTATCGGCAAAGATAAGGGCGCACATATAATATGCAGATGTGAACTCAACCCCGTCAACCGTAACGGCAACCTCATTCTTCGGATGGCAGGCGGCAACCGACATTACCATCATAACAGCCAGCAATAAAGCGGCAATTTTTTTAACAAAACTCATTGTTATTCCTCCTGTGCCATATGGCAAGCAAACATTTTAATAATTATACTATATTTTAAGCGAAATGTCTACTAAAAAATTATTAACGAAATTTATAGGTATTTAACAAGGCGGGAAACTACCGATACCGTTCTTTCGCCCGACTTGATGCGTATCATATAGGCGGGGTCGCCGCTTGTAGCAAGGGTAAAGCAGTCACCGAAGCCGTCGGAAAGTTTTTTGATGGTATCTGCATTAAGTTCGGTAGTGTGCAGTACAATAGCACCCGCCGTACCCGTTATTTCGTGGATACCCGCCGCCGCCGCGCGGTTGCGTAAAAGTGCTATATCTATAAGTCCCATTACAGCAGTGGGTGGCTCACCGAAGCGGTCGCACAGTTCGTCGATAATGTCGCTTACATCGTCTTGATTTTCAATGTCGGCAATCCGCTTGTAAATACCAAGCCGCGCCGAAAGCGATTCAATATAGTTTTCGGGAATGTGTGCCGAAATATTGAGGTCGATGGTGCAGACGGCTTCCTCTTTGGGTTGCTCACCGTTTTCTTCGCGCACCGCATCGGCAAGCAGTTTAAGGTACATATCGTATCGGTCTGCCTCCATATTACCGTGCTGTTCACCGCCTAAAATACTGCCCGCACCCCTGATTTCAAGGTCGCGAAGTGCAATCTTAAAGCCCGAACCGAACTCGGTAAACTCGCGTATTGCTTCAAGCCGTTTTGCCGCGACATCCGACAGTTGTCTGCCGCGCGAAAAACAGAAATACGCATATGCGCGCCGAGGTGAGCGACCAACCCTGCCGCGCAGTTGGTGGAGTTGCGAAAGCCCCATACGGTCGGCGTTTTCGATTATAAGCGTGTTGGCGTTGGGTACATCGACACCCGTTTCAATAATGGTGGTGCAGACCAGCACATCAATTTCGTGGTCAACAAGCCGCCGCCACACTTCACTTAACTCATCCTCGGTCATTTTTCCGTGCGCGACACCAATGCGGGCATCGGGTACACGTTCGGAGATACGGGATGCTACCTGATAAATTGATTCGACGCGGTTGTGCAGATAATAAACCTGACCGCCGCGGCGGATTTCCTTGTTTATGGCATCGGTCAGAACACCGTCGTTATGCTCTAAAACATAGGTCTGAACAGGGTGTCGGTCGGACGGTG
>JAZREH010000147.1:0-1752 GCA_045660705.1 Acutalibacteraceae bacterium | reverse complement strand
GATTTCTTCACGCCGCGTTATCCCTGCGATTGAGTGGGCAAAGACCCTCAAAGGCAAGGGTGACGAGGTTGGAAAACTCGTTGAAAAGGGAAAGAGCGCCTTTGCAGGTCCCGAACTTAAGGGAAAGAAACTTGGTGTTATCGGTCTTGGTGCAATCGGTGTTCTGGTTGCCAATGCCGCAAACCACCTCGGTATGACCGTATTGGGTTATGACCCCTATCTTTCGGTAAATTCGGCTTGGAATCTTACACACAATGCCGTTCATATTTACGACATTAAGGAAATTTTTGAGCAGTGCGACTATATTACCGTTCATGTTCCGCTTGTGGCAAGTACAAAGGGACTTATCAATGCAGAGGCAATTGCAAAGATGAAGAACGGTGTTCGTATTCTTAACTTCTCGCGTGATGCACTTGTTAACTCTGCCGATATGAAGGCGGCGCTTGAATCGGGTAAGGTTGCGGCTTATGTAACCGACTTCCCGACCGACGACCTGCTTGATGTTGACGGCGTTATCGCTATTCCGCATCTTGGTGCATCGACCCCCGAATCGGAGGATAACTGCGCTGCTATGGCGGCTAAAGAGCTTATCGATTATATCGAAAACGGTAATATTATCAACTCGGTAAACCTGCCCGAAATCACAATGCCCAGAAGCGGTGTAAAGCGCATCTGTGTTATTCATAAGAATATCCCGAATGTTCTTAACTGCGTTACGGGTATCGTTTCTGACGAAAAGGTAAATATCGATAATATGCTTAATAAGTCACGTGGTGACTATGCATACACTATGATTGATACCGAAGAACTTAACGAAGCAGTTGTTACTGAAAAGATTTCTGCCGTTGACGGCGTTATCAAGGTACGCGTTATCTGATTTAAAAAAGCCGACTGAAAAGTCGGCTTTTACTGTCATTAACAGAAAGTAGGAAAAGATTATGAAACTGCTTTTTAAACAAAGGATGTTTTCGTGGTTTGACAGTTTTGATGTCTATGACGAGGAGGGGCGCGTAGCCTTTGTTGTAAAGGGTGCTCTTTCATGGGGTCATATGCTGAAAATTTACGATGCGAACGGTAACGAAATCGGAAAGGTACGGGAAAAGGTGCTGACCTTTTTGCCTAAATTTGAAATGTATCTTGGTGAGCGTTATATCGGTGCTATAAAGAAAGAGTTTTCACTGTTGCGCCCACGCTTTACTGTCGACTGTAAGGATTGGCATATCGAGGGCGACTGGTTTGAGTGGAACTATCGCATTGTTGATTCAAGCGGAATGTGTGTCGCGTATGTCAGTAAGCAGTTATTTAACTGGACAGATACATATGTAATCGATGTCTGCTATTCAAGTGATGCACTTGCGGCACTTATGCTTGTTTTGGCGATTGATGCCGAAAAATGTTCACGCAAAGATTAATAAAAAAACAGAAAGCGTTGGAATCTGTGTTCCAACGCTTTTTTATTATACCTTGCGTATGAGTATAAACGGGGTGCATTCTTTGCCTTGTCCTGCGGGATTGTCGCTTATAAGTTCGACAAGTTGTTCATCGGTGAGTGTGATGCCCTTACCTTTGCCAAGAATTTCCTGACCGAGGTCGTTAGCGTCGACAATCATCATATCGATACCGAACTTGTCCTTTATACCGTCGCACACTGCCGACGGATTTTCGGGTATCAGTATACCGATGTCGCGGTATTCCGCCCAGATGTGGTCATAAAATCCGTCAAGACCGCTGACTTCGGGACCGACGATTTCA
>JAZREH010000146.1:0-1849 GCA_045660705.1 Acutalibacteraceae bacterium | reverse complement strand
GGATTTTTCAACAGGAATATGGCTTACCGAATATGACCTTGTAATCCCCGTAAACAGTAACTATACCGAAGAAGTAAAGGTCGCAAACCCGATTGCGCAGTTTGACAATGTCCCTGCCGATGCGCTTTACAGTACCGACCTTTCAAACTTTGCCCTCTCACTTCAATACAGTGCCGACAGCAAGGCAGAGTTCAGTTTCGATGTCGTTGAAAATAATTTTAATAACTCCTATAGACTTACCCTTGATACCGATAATATAAAACTTGAAAGAATCGCAAACGGCACGGCACAGGAAATCGGCACATACGGCGATGTTGTTGCAGGTGGTTACTATGGCGTACAGGTTGTCCGTTATATGGACAGTATACGCATTTTCCTTAACGAACAGGAAATCATTTCGACCAATTCGCAAAACGCCGCATACCCCTATAAGGGTACGGGTGCTAACACCCATTGGTACGGCAAACTTTATATTACCGACACAAATGATGCAGTTTCAAACATTAAACTGTACGATAGCGGTCTTGTAACCTCTAAGGCGGGTGTCCCCACACTTTCGTCGGTAGCCATAAAGAATGATATTCCGCTTTATCTGAATACATCTGCATCTGCATCTGTAACATCGGGTGAAAACAATATCACATTGTCGGCAGGTAGCGGTTCTAATCCCGCCGCATATACCGATTTCTGGCTTGATGAGGATATGGGCGACATTGTACTGTCGTTTAACTCTACATTCAGCCGAAACAATTATACCCATCAGGCAATAATTTTCAGTGCCGATAAAGTAACACCGAAAGCCACCGATTTCAGATATTTTTATGCACATAATTCAAAGGATTTCGCAACCAAAAATGTATATAATAAAGCCGATGTTTTGTGTGTTGGTTTTGCCGGCGGAAATGCGTTTTATCGCGTAACAAGAATAACCGAAAAGGGTAAATTTACCGATTTGGTTGCACCGACCGATACAGGCGGAAAGAACACAAAACTTGCTGTTAAAATAATCAAAAAGGCAAACCGCCTTACAATCTATTACAACAACAGCGATACTCCTGTATATTACGGCACAAGTGATATCCCCGCTGGTAATATCGCACTTGCGTACTTCCAAGGCACTGCCAAGGTTACCGATATTAAGATATCCGATACCGAAAATATCGCGGCAAATACGGCTGTATTGAATTACAATACAACAAAGAACAAAGCGCCCACCGCCAAGGCAACCGCCGAAAACATCGGTGCCGACACACTCGCACTTAAAACCCGCCCCGATTACGAGTACAGTATTGACGGCAAAAATTGGCAGAGTGCGGCAACTTTTACAGGGCTTAAACCCCTTACCGAATACACCCTTTATCAGCGCATTGCCGCAACCGATAAATATGTTGCGGGTGCTGTTCAAACGATTACCGCTAAAACGATTACTTATTATGGCGATACAAACTTGGACGGTAGCGTTGAAGTTGATGATTTGGTAAAAATGAAAAAACTGCTTCTTGGTGTTGATAATCTCGACGATATCACATATGCTGATATGAATAAAAACGGCGGACTTGATATAATCGACCTTATAAAACTTAAAAAAGCGATTGCAGGATAATACAAAAAGCGTGTTGCCGAAGTTGGCAACACGCTTTTTTTACGCTTTCTAAAAAAAGTGTAAAAAAATATAAAAAATAATCTTTATTTTTCTAAAGAAAATAACTATAATTAAATTGAAAGGTAAGTGTTTGGTATGTATAAAATATCGGTTCCTTTGATGGCGCCCACCATAAATGAAATCAATATTGAAAAATATTTGTCGCTTTGCAAAGAATGCGGTGCCAACCGCGTATTTTTGGCGTTG
>JAZREH010000145.1:0-3132 GCA_045660705.1 Acutalibacteraceae bacterium | reverse complement strand
GGCTACGATCCGACTTCCTTAACCTCGCGAACGGTGGTACCCATCGGTATAGCGCCTATACCGTCGGCAGTCTTTACATAAAGTGAATGTTCGTTAAGGTAGGGGAAATAGATATTGTTTATCGGTATAGCATCGTATACCGTAAAGTTTTTAAAGGTAAGGGTGCCTTGACGCTTGTAAATACTCAAATTGCTGGCTTGTGCATTAGCGCCGTTGTCGGTGAACAAAAGCGTGCGCTGTGTGTCTTTGGGGTAGTAGTTTACGGTAACATTTGCACCTTTTTTGAGTATTTCAAGTACATAACTGTTTGTGCCGAAATAACCGTACTCTGTATCAGGGTTGATTGTGGCGCCCGACGGTGTTTTTACAACAACCGCTTTACCTGCTTCAAATATAATCTGATAACCCGCAAAGTATACAGTATCGGCGGTATAATTGCCGCGACTGTTTGAAACTTCAAAGGTTATATATACATCTGTGTGATTTTCTGTCAGAAGATTGTTGAATGTTGCGAAAGCATTTGTCTGGCTCGGTGAAACAAGTGAAAATTCACTATCTGACTTAATATTATATGTAGCATTGGGATTGAAAGGGGTGGTATTGCCTGCAGGTTCCCACCAACCTTGACCTGCTATTTCAAAATTTTCATTTACAGCATTGCTAAAGGGTAAAAGTTCGGTGTATTGGTCGGTAAAATTAAGGTTTGTACTGTCGTAAATGTCTGCGCTGTCAATAACATCATCAGCACTTGCGGCAAGACCGATAAAACCTTTCCACAGCGATACACCGCTTTCGGTGTAGGGGTAGGGGATTTCGGCGGTCAAAACCTCGTCACCGTCTGCAGTAACGGTAACGGTGTCGGCGCGGCGTACAACCTTGAAATTATACTTTTTATCGGCGGCAAGGGTGGTATTGCTCTCGGCAATTTCGGTGTATACACCGTTAATTCGTCTGCCAAGGGTAACTTTCTGACCAAGCCCTACCTCGTAGTAACTTTCGCTTTCAGGGTCGTGTGTGCCGTCACTTGGGATTGATATCGAAACATTATCGTATGTAACGGGGCATTCTGTAACGGTTGCGTAAATCGAACCTGTTTTGGGCGTAAAGTCCTTTGTGGGTACATAGTCGATTGCAAGTACACCGTTTACATAAATCTGTACGGTTTTGCCGATTGCAACCACACGAACAGATTTTCCGCCCATTGGCTGATTATAACCAAGGCGTTCACCGGTGGTGCGGTTTTGGAAATACATATATGCTTTTTCACCGTTGATTGTCGGTGCGGCAGAGGCACCGCATATAAACAGTACATACTGACCCGGATCACTTGAATTAGGATCTTTTCGCATATAAAAGTTTGCATTGGTGTAATCGTGACCGACCTTTACAACATCAAACTTTAACTCAAAATCGGCTATGTTGGTTGCAAGAGGGTCGGCGGCAAACCAAGAAGACCCCACAAAATTAAGTGCGGTGCCTGTGTTTGTCGTTTTGTTATTACCAGAGGACGATGTCCATACTTCGCCGCTATTAAAATCATTGAAGTAGATATTGTCCCAGTCAGTATTCGCCATATCAAAGGTAACAGATGCGTTCTTGTCTGCCTTTACTGTATAATCAATATCGGCGGTAAAGTTGGAAATTTCGTTTTCGGAAACCTCAATGGGTTTATCTGAAACCGCGACATTGTCGGCAGAATAAAGTGGGGCAAGCACAGTGACGGTTGAGTCCTGTGCGCTTACTGCCCAGACACCCGTCCAGCACATTGTTGCAATCATCATAATTGCCAACAGTAATGAAAGTGTTTTTTTCATAGATACTCTCCTTTATTTTTGGTGGATTTGTTTTACCATAATAATTTTAATGTATAATTGAGTATCATTTCAATACCTGTCAAGGTAAAAAATCAAATTTTTTCAATTTTTTCGGTAGGTGTTTAACCGGTTGGCTAATATGTCTTGTATAGTAATAATAAAAAATCTCATATAAAATAGTAAACTTTTCACAAACGGAAAATATTACATAGCAAAAAAACTTTTTTTCGACTGTCTGTCGATTGAAAAGAATGCAGAAATATGTTAATATATATGTATCAAACGGAGGTTTCTTTTTATATGAATTCAGTTAAACGCTTATTTGCCACATTTATTGCGGCGACGGTGATTGTAACACTGTTTGCTATTCCTGCGATAAATGTATCTGCCGCTGTAGGTTCACAGGCGGCAAAAATAAAAGGTACAGTTGTTAATATTCGTACGGGTCCGTCTACCGATTACGGTGTGGTAGCCAATGTTTCAAATGTCGACATCACCGTTACGGGAATGGAGGGTGAGTGGTTTTCGGTTATCTATAACGGCAAGGCAGGATATGTTCATTATCCGTATGTTACCTTTACACCGACTGCCATTGTTCCGCAAAATGCAAATGTTAATGCTAACGGTGTAAATATGCGCGCCGAAGCATCGCTTAAACATTCGATTGTCATTGTTGTGCCGTATAAAACTTCAACCATTACAGTTACAGGTGTTGTATATGTAGGAAGTACCCTGTGGTATGCAACAACATACAACGGCATATCGGGTTACATAAAGGGTAACTTCGTTAAACTTTCGGGCGATATAGTTTATCCCACTCCAGAACCCGAACCTGAGCCACAGCCCGACCCCGATTTTGAAACACAGATTCTGGCTTTCCCCGAAAGTTACCGTCCGTATTTAAGGACGCTACACAGTGCATATCCCAACTGGGTGTTTACCCCAGACTACCTTACTATGAGTTATGGTGAAGCGGTCGCTAATGAAGATATATGGCCGCGAAAACTTGTGAATATGTCGTCTGACGGTATTTCGTGGCGTTCGCTTGGAAACGGTGTATATAACTGGGGCACAGGCACATGGAACACCGATTCGGGCAATTGGACGGGTGCCTCGCGTGAGGTTATAATGTATTATATGGATGTACGCAATTTCCTTAATACGCAGGATATTTATATGTTTCTCAAACAAGGGTACGACAGTTCGCAGACGGCAGACGGTGTGGCAAAAATTGTCAGCGGAACATTTCTTGCAAATGGCTACTATGACCCGCAGGACACCGCATATGGCGGTTCATATATAAATGTAATAATGGCAG
>JAZREH010000144.1:0-3102 GCA_045660705.1 Acutalibacteraceae bacterium | reverse complement strand
TAGCTCTTCCCTTGCCTTTTGAATTGATTTCTTCAACCTTTTCATTTAAAACCTCTTCGTTTACATCGCACATAACCACATTACCGCCAAGTCTGGCAAACTCCTGCGCGAACAAAAGCCCCATACCCGACGCGGCACCTGTGCTTATTGCCGTTTTACCTGTAAAATCCATATAATATACCCCTTTCGGCTTTATGTTTATATTTTAAAGGGTATAAATTGATTTTTCAATGTGTAAAACGATATGTTTTTAACAAAAACGATATTATAACAACAAATTATTATTGATTTCTTTGTGAAAAACGGTATAATGTCATTGGGTGAGAATATGAATGAACTAAATAATATAACGGTTACCGCAATTCTTGATATATCGACGGTTATCTCTGAAAAAGGCGTAAGATATAGTATGATACGCCGTCCTGCGATGGGTCTTTCTTTTTGTAAAAACGGTAAAATTATTTACCGTCATAATGGGCAGGAATTCGTTTCGGATAAAAACTGCGCAATAATTCTGCCAATGGGGGCAAGTTATGAACTTACAAGAACAGAAGCGGGACAATTTCCGCTTATAAATTTCTTTTGTGAAGGTTTTTCCCCCGAAACATTTACCACGATAAAACTTCAAAATCCCGAAAGTTATATTCGGGATTTTGAAAAAATGCAGGCACTTTCGTTGTTCGAGGGCAATCGCGCCGCCGTGATGAGCATTTTTTATGATATTATCAGCCGCCTTTGTAATGAGGAAAAGTCTGAATACGATATCTTGACACCCGCGCTTGAATATATTGAAAAGAATTATTCTGACAATGCAATAAACAATTATTTTTTATCCGAACTTTGCGGTATCAGCGAGGTGTATTTCAGAAAACTTTTTGCGGCAAGCAGGGGAATAAGCCCGCGGCAGTATATCCTTGAAGTGCGTCTTCGACATGCAAAACAACTTTTAACCGATACAAATATGACGGTCGGCGAAATATCAGAAAGAATAGGTTTTTCAAGCGTTTATCACTTCTGTCGCGCTTTTAAGAATAGAACAGGTATGACACCAAGCGAATACAGCAGGCAAAACACACTTCGCGGAATATAGCAGCCTAAAGCAGTGACAATTCCGTCTTAAGACCGTCCTCTATCGACAGGAAATCACTTGCAGAAAGTCCCGTTGCCTTTAAAATCTTACTGTTGTCAATAACACGGTCAAACATTCTGTCGTAATAAAACTGCCAAGAATTTTGCTTGTTGGAGTGAAAATTTCTTATATAATCTTCTGTTGAGATATATTGGATTTTTACACCCAGAAGTTTTGCATATATATCTGCAACTTCACCCCATTTAAGGTTTTGTGCCGACGAAACGGTATAAGCCTGACCGATAGTTTCTTTCTTGAACAACAGATTGGCAATCAACTTTCCGGAATTGCCCGCCCAATCAAGACCTGCGGTCAGTTTTTTTGCACATTCAGGCAGTAAAACGGGTTTACCGTCGCGCGCACATTGTATGACATAATCGCCCGAATGTGTAAATAAATCAAACCGAAGATTTGAAAAGGAAATCACAGGGCGTACAACCGTAAAGTTTTGCCCGACGCACTCGCTACTCAGAAATTTTTCAGCCTTTGCTTTAGAAAGTGCATACTTTTCTGTCCGCAAAAATTCCTCGTCCGTCGATGTATCTAACAACATCGGCGTCGATTCGGTTACAGGACGCTGCAAATCGTCGTACACACGGTATGAAGAAAGGAATATCAGGTGTTCGGTGTTTTCGATTAGCAATCTGTGTATCGGTTTATAATCTTCGACATTTTCATAATGTATAAAGTTTACAATGCCGTCATAACGATTTTTGAAGAAGTGTTTTTTCAGAAAATCGTATGTGGCATTTCCTTTATAATACCTGATTTTCGGATTGTCAGACACCTTGTCTTCAAGACAGATTATATCAACCGAGTGACCGAGGCGGAGTAACTCTTTTGCGGTGTATCTTCCAAGTGTTCCGCCACCCGCTATAAGCAAAACTTTTTTCATACTTGTTATCTCCCGCAACACTTAAGGATTGTTTTGTAAAGTTCTAGTTCATAATCCGGAGTAAATGGGTTTTCTTTTTCGCCGTAAACCATCGGTACAAAGTCGGCAATCATATTGTCATAGCGGTCGTAATATTCGCTTTTTGAAAACTCACCACGGTTATTCCAAGCACCCGATGTATAGATATGTTTTTCGGTAAAGTGAATGTCGTTACCATCGTTGTGCATTTCAAGAGGCTTTATTTCAATAGTCCCTTTTTCACAGTTTATAACAAGTTGACGCCGTGCATATCCGCCAACCTCGACCGCGGTGGTTTTAACAAAGGAAATGCCGTTTTCGTACTCAAAAACCGCCATACCGAAATCTTCGCCTGTAACGCCGTCCAACCCTGAACACTTATTCAGCGGAATAATATTTTTGGGTTGACCCTGAAGTTGCAACACCAAATCAATCAGGTGACAACCAAGGTAAAACATCATACCGCCCTTAAAATTCGCAAGCCACTGGCGTTTTTCGGCGGGGTGTATACAGTTCATTTGCGCCTGGACGCTGATTACTTTGCCGTAAACACCGCTTTTAACCTTTTCAAATGCCTCATTTATATATGGATTATATCGGTACATATATCCTGTATGAAAAACAACACCGTTTTTCTTTACCGTATTTATAAGTTTTTCAAATTCGGCAGGGTCGGTGCCACCAGGTTTATCCATCTGTATGTGTTTTTTATGCTCTGCCGCAAGCAGGGCATATTTTGTAAGGTGCATATCTTCAAGTTCGATTAAAACGGCGGGGATTTCAGGGTCGTTCATTATACTGTCAATATCAAGTTCTTTTAATCCCTCTAACACCCAAAGTCTATCCGAAAATCTTTCTTTTTCTCCTTCGGGAAGTACATATCCCGTAATATCGAAAATATCACTCTGTTTTTTTAGGCTTTTAATGGCGGGTATCGCATGGTCATGACCGATGCCGATAATTGCAATTTTTAATTTTTTCATTATAATCTACTCCAATCAAATTGAACAATGGGAAATGATTTTTCACTTATAAGACGGGCATACACTTCGGGGGCGTG
>JAZREH010000143.1:0-5694 GCA_045660705.1 Acutalibacteraceae bacterium | reverse complement strand
CGCCATTCTCACAAATAACTCCTCATCACACCTGAAATCCGCTCTCAGATTCCATGTCCACTCACCGCCGCGTATCATATCAGGGCAAACATAAGGATATCCAAGCAGACCTTGAGATAGAACATACGGAATAAGGGTATTAAGACCCTCCTTGTCCCAGGAATGATCACGATCACGGGTACGCTGAACGGTAGCCTTTCCGCTTCGGTCATAGGTATCCTTATATTCGTGATACTCATACTGTGCGCCGAAATCATTCCAAGCCTTATTAAGCTCCTCAGGTGTTTTTTCGGGCGGTGCAGTCACCCACTGTGACGGAGTAAGAGAAGCAATGTTTCCGCCGTCAAACTTAAAGCCATCAACACCGTAAGAATCCATAAGATGCTTTAGTCTGCCCTCGAGATATCGGCGATCATTATCTTCACTGAGGTCAAGCATTGCTGAAACACCGTTCCACCATTCAACGAGGGCTATCTTACCGTTTGGCTGTCTTATAAGCCTCGGCTCAAACTCCTTGCCGAGAAGTGTGCTTGTAAGCGGAAAAACATGACCGAGATAGTCTCTGCCATCGGCGGTGACATAGGGTACTACCCACAGCATAACTGTAAAGCCAAGAGAGTGCAGCTCATCTATCATTGCCTTCGGGTCAGGGAATTTATGGAAATCAAACTGCCATGTGCCGTAACCAATGCTCCAGCCCTCGTCTATCATAAGAATACCGGGGGTATAACCGCTATCCACAATGGCGTGCGCATATTCAAGCACTGATTTCTGAGTAGGATAATATGTAAATTCCATCCAAGTGTTATACTGCGCGGTACGAAAAAACTTTTCGGGTAATTTCTTTTGCTCAAAGGGATAATATTTTTTCATAATCGCAAGATAGGCATCTTTTAGGCTTTTTCCTGCATTTTCACACACAGGATTTTTGCCGTTTACGGTAATTATGCCATCTTTAAAAGAAATTTCGTCAGGAGAATCGATATGAATGTATCTGCCAAGCGAAGAAACCATAAACGGCGACGCTTGATTAAGACCCTCATTCTCAAGCGAAAATTCAACCGCTGCTTTTTCATCGTAGGGCTGCGCATCCGAAAAAACTACGCTACCACCCCACCAATATTCATTTTCCTGCATTTTAACTACTAAACTTTCCATAAGCCTCTTCCCTCGTTGAAAATATAATTTTATATCAGTAATGAGCAATTAAAAAAACTGTACCATTAAGCACATCCGATAAAAAATGCTGTATACACACAATCTACAAACAATATACCTCTGCTTTTTTTACCGTTTCATTCAAAGTCCAAAGCGGATTGCCTTTATCTGCTCCCGCAATACTACCGCCGTTAGGATCGTATAGCTTAATCTTACCGTCTTTTGGAACGGTAAGATTAAGTGCGAAGCAGAATATGAATCTACAATAAGCAAAACTTTGTTTTATTCTGCGGCATTATACAACGACACACCGTTTCTGATTGATGTGTTATTTGAATATACAGCATCATAGTTATAAAGTGCGTCGCCGATCGGAAGAACCGAAGCAATTCATCTAACACAATCTCGCAGTCGCAACAAAAATAGGAATTGTTTTCTTAAATAACTTAATTTTCATAAGTAAACTTCCTTTACAAATTTCTTAAACAATTACACTGCTACCGCAAACGCCGTAGGCTTTTATTTCAAGCGTAGCACTTTCTTCTTCACTTTCAATAATTATCTGTGCGCGACCGCCAAAAAGGCGTATACGGTTTGATTTTGCCGCCGTATGAAGTGCAGGGTCGCCATTACCGACGCCAATTATCTTGCCACCTGTCACATTTATGGCAATTTCGTTATCGGCAAAAGATACAAAGACACCATTTTTATCAAGCGTATGTACATTGACAATACTGTATCTTCGGTCATCTTTGGAAATATAACTGCCGTCTAATGTCATGACGATTTTTTCAGGGCTTTCGGCAGCCGTCAGAACATCTTCACAAACCGCGACACCGTCAGCATAGCCAATCGCCTTGATTTCGCCCCTTTTATAAACAAAGTCTTTAAATTCGATATGACCGTTTTTCGGAACTTTCACGCTTTCGGTACAGACACCGTTTACCCAAAGTTCAACCTCATTACAGTTAGTAAAGCACAGCACATGTTTATTATCATCGTCGGTATTTGCATCACCGACAAGATGAATTATCGGTTCATCACGCCACCAAGCGCGATAGTAATAATAACAGTCCTTTTCAAAGCAACAGGAATCGGTGATACCGAACTGCGACGACACAGACGGCCACTGATACGGGGTAGGCTCTCCCCTATAATCGATACCTGTCCAGAAGAACAATCCGCTTACAAAGTCACGTTTGGCGGCCTCCTGCCAGTACATTTCGCCCGCAAAATGTTCGTGGGCATCCTTTGTAAATATTCCTACCGTGCCCCTGTCGGGTTCGGAATAAAGACAACCGCGCGTTGTTGGAAAGGTATGTGCTTCGGTAACAATAAACGGTTTGTCCCCGTAATGTTCGTGCATATCATCCCATATTTCAGGCGCATAGTTAAGACCCACCACATCAAGTCCCGCCACAATACCGTCAGATTTTGAAACATCGCGCATAACACAGCGATTTTCAAAATCCCAATAAAGCAGAGCCTCTGTCACGGGGCGGGTATTATCAAGTAAATAGATTTCGCGCCGCATCGTCTTGGCGATTTTTTCGGCACAGGGTTTAAACTGTGTATGTATTTCTTCGTTGCCGATTGAATATATCACCACCGACGGGTGGTTACGGTCGCGCCTTACCATACTTTTAAGTGTGCGGATATCCTCCGGTGAAGAAGAAAACAGTCGGGTTTCGTCCATAACAAGTATTCCAAGTCGGTCACAGGTATGCAAGAATTCAGGGGTTGGCGGATTATGTGATGTCCTAACCGCATTACAGCCCATTTCTTTCATTTTAGAAAGGCGGTATTCGTCAAGTCCGTCAAATATTGCGCACCCCACACCCGCGTGGTCCTGATGCAAGCACACGCCCCGCATTTTTGTGGGTTTTCCGTTAAGTATAAAACCTTTCTCCGTATCAAAATACGCCTGACGGATACCGAAAGAAACGCTATGGCAAAGTCCGTCGGGCAGATGTGCTTCAAGGGTATAAAGCGAGGGTGTGACATCACTCCAAAGCGATACATCTTCAAGGTTTACAGTGGCAGTAAACACATCGCTTTTACCCGTCTGAAGAAGTACACCGACACTTTTTTCTGCAACAATACGCTTATCCGGTGAAATTATCTTATAGCATATTTCACAGTTACAGGTACGCTCTGACAGATTGTGAAGTTCGGTTTCGATATGTACCGTTGCCGAACGGTTTGGTGGGCACACATCACAGTGTACGAATATATCCTCCTCCAGCGCATAAACCTGCGGTGTTTCGATAAGCCAAACATGGCGGTAAATACCGCCGCCTTCGTACCACCAACCTTCGGGTATGCGCGGGTCAACCTTTACCGAAATTACATTATCGCCGCCAAAGTTTAGAAAGTCGGTTATATCGAACTGTGCGGGTGTATATCCGCTGAAATGTGTATCAAGATAAAATCCGTTTATATAATACACACTGTTGCGCATAACGCCGTCAAATCGAATGAATATTCTGTTATTTTCGGACGACCTTTCTACAAAGAAATGCTTTCTGTACCATGCGACATATCTTTCAAGCGAACCGTTTGCCGTAAGCATACTGTCCATCGTCTGCATTGCTGGTATATCAGAAAGGTCTTCTCCCCTGTTTTTTGCACAGGTTGGAACACCGTCAATTATATAATCGTGGGGCAGATTAACACTTTCCCAGCCGCTGTCATCAAAATCGGGCGCCTGTGCACCGTCTTTCCAAGCGCCGCTTTTTGTAAAGCATTGCTTTTTGCCCCCTACATCACCTGCGATAAACTTCCAATCTTTATCAATTAGTGTACTTCCAAGCATAAGTTTCACCAAACCTGTTATTAATGTTTCTAAACTAACACAGGCGACCGATGCCGCCTGTGTCACGATTATCAGTTGTTAATTTGTCATTTGGTTATAAGCGCATCTACCAATGGTGATATTCGCTCAGCATAAAGTTCTCCAACATACTCAATAGCATCGGGTCCCAAATGGGATTGGTCTCCGTTATCGGACCAATCCTTTCCGCCAAACTGAGTATTCAACAATTCATCAGTAGGCACATATACATCCGCATATGTCACAGCAAGTTCGTCTAATAAAAGGTTTCTTCTGTTCAATATTCCAAGGCGGGTTTGTTGAGCAGTATTACCCGAATTTGCATAATAGAAAGGCTTCATAATCATTAATTTGGCGCCTGTATTATTCTTTATCTCAGCAAGTATCTGCTCGTAATTTGAATTAAAGGTTGCGTCATAATCTTCTTGGGGATTTCTCCATGTATCGTTTACGCCTATGAGCAGTGAAACAATATCAGGTTGTTCATCAATAATTTGCTCCTTAAGTGTAGCGAGAACATCAGTTGTCTGATCACCACCCTTGCTCACATTCAAAAATTCAAATTCGACATTCGGGTACTTATTCACCAAATTCTTTACCGCATAACTTGCATAACCCGAACCTATTTCGTATTTATCACGGGGAGATGTGCTTCTGCCCCAATCGGTTATGCTGTCGCCCTCTAACAATAGTTTAATTTTGGGCGCATTACCGAGTTTAACATTAGTGCTGTCTGATAAAAATTTCTTCATTCTGATTAGATCCCTTATATCTACTGCGTTATCGCCGTTTAGATCGGACATACTTGTGTGGAATTCGTCGTCAAAACCTAAGAAATATTTTGTCATAGATACCATATCTGCCGTTGAAACACTTCCGTCGGCATTTACGTCTCCGTACTTTACAGAAATAACATTTGTCCTAATATCCTTTGTTAACTCCACACCGTTTACCGTAAATGATACTGTAACAATTTGACTGCCGTAGCTTAATTCTCCGCTTACATTACTATCTATAGGTACCAATGTGCCGTTGCCGTATCTAAGGTAGGTTGAGAAATCATAACTTTCATTCATAAAATAGGTGTTTGACGGGTATTTGCTTATAACATCAACGCCGATAATCTCGTTTTCCCAAGCCGTATCATTTACCTTGATATAATCAACCTGAGGATTCATTGAATAAATCTGTCTTTGCTCGGTTAGTGGAATAAGCATTATACGAAGTTTAT
Source organism: Acutalibacteraceae bacterium (assembly GCA_045660705.1). GTDB lineage: Bacteria > Bacillota > Clostridia > Oscillospirales > Acutalibacteraceae > UBA737. The sequence continues at coordinate 472 of JAZREH010000143.1, read as the reverse complement.
CCCCGCTGACAACATCAATGCTAAGTTCAGGGAATTTAATAGAATTTGTACCAAATTTCTTTATGTCGCCAAGTGTTTTGGTGCCGTCATCCGAAGTAACGTAATCGTATTCATCTTCAGTGATTTCGACATACTCTGCGTGTGCCGGCCAAATTTTTTCATTATTCTTATAAATAGCAACACCGATTTTTTCGCCGTTGAATGTATCTTTCCATAGTTTTGTATTCTCTATAGTGCCTTTCGTCGGATCATAGAGTTTTACTGTTCCGTCATAGGGCGCGGTGTATGTTACGGTGGGTGCGGATTGGGAAAGATTTCCCACAGGGACGGCAATCTTATTACCGTAGCCGTACATACCTACGCCGTCGTTATTGCTTGTATTCCAATAGTAAAACTGCCACCCAAACGCTGCTCTGACACTTCCGTTGTTGCTGACCCAACTGCTCCATTTAACTGTTTTTTTAACAAAATC
>JAZREH010000142.1:0-1213 GCA_045660705.1 Acutalibacteraceae bacterium | reverse complement strand
GTAGATGCTGTACCGTTCGTTAAACCTTTTTTCAAGGTCGGCGCGGTTTGATGACAGGGGACGGTCGTCGCTGACAATAAGATTTTGGAGCGGTCGGTCGATAAAATACAGCCGTCCGTTTTGGCGTAAAAGTTCGGTGTTGCGCCCGCGTAAAACGGCGCCGCCACCCGTTGAGATAATAACATTCTGCCGTTTTGAACAGTCATATATCACCTGTGATTCGATATCGCGGAAACCGTCCTCACCAACTGCTGTGAATATTTCGGGGATAGTTTTGCCCGTCAGTTTCACAATTTCCTCATCGGTGTCGATAAACTCACGACCAAGTGTGTCGGCAAGAATCTTTCCAACCGTCGATTTCCCGCAGGCGGGCATACCGATTAGCACGATGTTGCGCTTGTCGGTGCTGATTTTACGGTAGATATCTTCGATTTTTTCTTCTGTTACGGGTATTCCTGTAAATTTTTCTGCCGCAAATGCCGCTTGGGCAACCAACATATAAAGTCCGCCTACCGCGGGTATACCCAAAGTATTTGCATCGCACACAAGTTGAGATTTAAGGGGATTATATACTGCATCGACAACACCGCAAAGGTTTTTAAAACGCTTAATATCAATGGGAGATTTGCCGATTTCGGGGTACATACCGCAGGGGGTTGTGTTGATTATGATTTCGGCATCCTTTTCATATGCCTGTTCGTATGTAATCGCCGAGTCCTTTGCGGTACGCGATACGCGTGTTACACTTCTTGCACCAAGGTGGTTTGCCACTGCTACCGCCGTCTTTGATGTGCCACCGCTTCCAAGAATTAAAACATTTTTACCTGTTAAATCAACAGAAAGTCGCTTTATCAGCGCAAAAAGTCCTGAAAAATCGGTGTTGTGACCAAACAGTTTACCATCCCTGTTGACAATAGTGTTTACTGCACCGATAGTGCGGGCAGTATCGCTGATTTCATCAAGATAGGGGATAACATCCTGTTTATAGGGAATAGTGACATTTATCGCCTTAAAATCGCGCTTTTGCATAAAGTTATCAAGATTTTCGGGCGCGATTTCTTTAAGTTCGTATTTGTAATCGAAAAGTTGTGCGTGTATTTCTTTTGAAAAACTGTGGGTCAGTTTTTCGCCGATACAACCGTATTCCATTTTATCAAATCCAATCGTTGCGGGTTGCAAGCAGGTCGTAAATAACCAATGCTGTGATACTGTC
>JAZREH010000141.1:0-2114 GCA_045660705.1 Acutalibacteraceae bacterium | reverse complement strand
GGTCAAATGAGGTATAGGCATTGGCGTATCCGCCCGTTTCGGCATAGCGGGTAAAGGCATCGCCCTCCTCGCTTTCAAAAAGTTTATGCTCTAAAAAGTGGGCAATACCCTCGGGCACCTCAATCATTTCGCCGCCGTTTTTTGAAAAACGGGTATCAATCGAGCCGTACCGCGTTCCGAAAACGGCATACGCCGACGAAAACTGCGGCTTTTCCATTATGAAAATTTTAAGCCCTGACGGGTGGTCAACCCTTATATAACTCTCACCGATTGGATTTTCAAAAACAGTTTTTTTCATTCTTTTCCCTCCGGTAACAGTTTGTATACAGTATGGAGATTTACACCCTGTGCCGCCTTAATAACAGCATCACGGCTGACCGCATCAAGCATTTCGGCAGTTTCTTCGGGCGAATACGGATTTGTATCACCGACACGCATACAGTACCATATATCAAGTGATGACTGGCTATCCTCAAAGGTCTTAAAGGAATCTTTAAGGCTCTTTATAGATGCATTAAACTCAAAATCGGTAAAATCACCGCGTTTAAGTGACTCAAGTTGCTGTAAAATTGCATCGTACGCCTTGTCGGCATTTTCCGATTCGACCCCCGAATCAACCGTTATAAGGCCTTTTGACCTTACCGACGAAGCCGAACAGTAGTAACAAAGGCTCATCTTTTCGCGGACATTTGAAAACAGTTTTGAATAGGGTCCGCCGCCAAACATATCGCACATAACAAGCAGCGGCATTGTTTCTTTATCACGCCCGTGCATACGGCAGGAAAAACCGAGGGCCAGTTTACCCTGTGCGATATCCATACGCTCGGTAACGGTGCGGATACTACGCGCCTTACGGGTGGCTTCACAAACTGAACAATCGGTTATATCAAAACGGGAAAGTTGTGAAAAACGGTCAGAAATCCCGTCAAAAAGTCCGCTTGGCATTGAGCGTGAAATGACATTAACGCGCACAAAAGCGTTTGAAAGCATCATCTTCCACGCCTCATACAGTGCGGCACCGTCCAGTGCGGCAACCTGTTCTTCGGTTCCGCATTTAGAAACGCCGTAGGGTTTACCCTTATACATTTCCTCAATCAGGCGTTTTTTGGCATAAACACGCTTTTCGCTCATTTCGCCGCGTATGTGTTCAATAGCCTTGCGCTTTTCGCGCTCGACATCCTCTTCACAAAAGGCACCGTTTTCTGCCTTGGGTTCAAAAACAAGGTTTTCAAGAAGTTCACACGCCTGTGCACAAAGCGATTCGTCGTCAAGCGTAAAACTATCCTCAATAACCGAAACGGCGACCTTGAGCAGTTGCATATCACCGACCTTTTCGGTCGATGCTTCAAGCCGCGCACCGTAAAGTTTTGCAAGTTTAAAATTCAGTTTGCTGAAATCGGGATACTTTTTACTGCAGGTGGTAAGCACAAACGGTAAAAGTCCAAGTGCCGCGCTTGTTTCCTCTTTTAGCGGCATATAAAAATTCAGTGAAACCAAGGTAGTGTTAAATCGCGGACTTCGTATAAAAAGACCCTCGACACCGTCGGATAGCACAGTGATTTTTTCAGACATCGAATACCTCCGTTTTGATATATATCTATAAGTAATTAGATTATACCACATATATCACCTAAATAACAACCTTTTTTTAACATTTTATCAAGACTTTTTTGTCAGTTTGGTATTGATTTTTACTTAGTTATGTGATATGATGTATACTGTATAAAAATGTTGATACGGTGCGCTTTTATGCACCAAAACAAGACAAGGGGTATTGATACAAGTGTACGATAGTATTCCGCAGGGGCTTAACTTTGTTGAGCAGGAAAAACGCATTGAAAAATTCTGGGATGAACAGAAGATTTTCGAAAAAAGTATTGAGGAACGCAAGGACGGCGAACCGTATGTTTTCTACGACGGTCCTCCTACCGCTAACGGCAAGCCGCACATCGGTCACGTTCTGACACGCGTTATCAAGGATATGATTCCGCGTTACCGCACCATGAAAGGATATATGGTTCCGCGTAAGGCAGGTTGGGACACCCACGGTCTGCCTGTTGAGTTGGAGGTTGAAAAACTTCTCGGTCTTGACGGCAAGGAACAGATTGAAGAAT
>JAZREH010000140.1:0-2767 GCA_045660705.1 Acutalibacteraceae bacterium | reverse complement strand
TAAAGCTGGACTTGTTGGCAATGAGCCTTGCGCTGATGGGCACGATGTCCTCAATGACCTCAAGGTTGTTTTCCTTAAGTGTTTTTCCGCTTTCAACAATATCGACAATAACATCGGAAAGCCCCATAATAGGTGCAAGTTCAATACTGCCGTGAAGCGGAATTATATCAATACTTCTGCCCTTGCCCGCATAATGCTTGCTTGCGATATTTACAAACTTGGTTGCAACACGAAGTGTGCGGTCGGCATCGTCAACAAAGCCTTTTTTAGCGGCAACCGCCATACGGCATTTACCGAAACCGAGGTCCAAAAGTTCGTAAATTTTAGCACCGCTTTCAACAAGTATATCCTTGCCCGCAATACCGACATCGGCGGCACCGCGTTCAACATATACAGGAACATCCGACGGTTTTACCTGCAGATATCTGACACCCGCATCGGTATTTTCAAAAACAAGTTTACGGCTTTCCTTGGTCATATCGGGACAGGAATATCCCGCGTTTTCAAGAATCTTATAAACCGAATCACCAAGTCTGCCCTTTGGAAGTGCTACCGTCAGCATATCTGCCCCTCCTTTACACCGTCTTTGCCAAAGTATACAGTTTTTACCGCCGTTACATTTGGTGCGACATCAAAACGGCAGGGATAAACGCTTCCCGTCTTTGCAAGGTCGTTTATAAATCTGCAAAGTGCCTCGCTGTCACAGTCGGGGTCGTACACGACGACCGTATCATAAACGGCAGAATGCGGTTTAAACATCAGTTCAAGTTCGCTGAAATAAAGCGCAAAACCGATAGCACCGCCTGTATGACCGAACTTTTTAAGCATCATATCGTACCGTCCGCCCGAAAGCACACGGCTTGGAAGTCCGCTTATAAAGCCCGCAAAGATTATACCGTTATAATAGTCTGCCTCACCAAGAAGCGAAAGATCAAGACGCACGCGGCATATACCGTCGGCAGATTTAAGGGCAGAAACCACCGCCCGAAGCCCATTTACGGCATCGCGCATTTCGTCGCATATACAAAGTTTTTCGGCGCGGGAAAGCACACTTTCAGGATTACCGCAAAGGGTCGGAATGGTGCAAATCGCCTCAACTAAATCGTCGCTTATTCCCTTTTTTGCGGCAAGGTCGCGTATTCCGTGTATGTTCTTTTCACCGATAAGCGCATATATCTCGCCCGCGTCGGTGTCATTAAGACCCGTAGCAGACACAAGTCCCGCCGCAAAACCCATATGGCTTATTTCAATAAGACTGTCCTGTGACACCCTGTAAAGGCTCTTTGCCGCAAGGCATACCGTTTCGCTGACGGCATAGTCGTCAATCTTACCTATTCTTTCAAGACCCATCTGTGAAATTTCGCGGAATGCACGCTTTGCCTTGTCGGGACGGTATACACTTTCATTATAATAAACGCGCTGTTCACCCTCACCCGCGTGCCGTACAATAGACAGGGTCACGTCGGGTTTGAGCGCAAGGAGTCTACCGTCAAGGTCGGTAAAGGCAATTACCGATTCGCTTACAAGAAAGTTCTTGTTTTCCATATAAAGGCGGTATTCCTCAAACTCGCTCATTTTATATTTTCGGTATCCGTAGGATTCATACAGAGAACGAAGCGACAAAACGATTCGTTCTTCCTCCCTTAAAATATCAAAGTCAGACAAAATGTTACCTCTTTTCAAAACCACTCTGTTACGCTAAAGTGATGAATTGCTAAAGCGATTATAACACATTATATTAAATTATACAAGAGTGAATATAACAGAAAATCGGTCAAATTTCAAGTAATTATCATTATTTTTGCAATAAATACTTGATTTTTTTAAAAAATGGGTCTATAATAGGTACTCGGACAGATAAATATACTATATGAAGTCTGTAGGAAAAGCGTATGCTACCGAAGGAGTAACACTCTCAGGTGCCCGTTGGGTGAGGACTGCAGATGGATGGTACTTTGGAGAATCCCGTCGTATATACATATATACAGTCGGGTGCCGAAGGGGCAAAGTGTGAAATGCACCAATCTCTCAGGCAAAAGGACAAAGCAAATTTCCCTCTTTTTCATGAGGGGTGTTGTGTTGTGTTTTATGCCTACAGATTGTGTTTTTTACACGGTCTGTATTTTTTTATTTTTGAAAGGAAGAGGAAAATGACAGAATTCTTCGAAAAGGTAGCGTCAATAAACGGCGTTATCAACGACTTTGTGTGGGTCAGAATAGGACTCATACTTCTCATCGGTACAGGTATCCTTATGACCTGCTATACAAAATTGTTTCAGTTATCTCATCTGAAACACTGGTGGCAACAGACCATCGGCAGTATGTTCGACAAGCGCGTTATCGGACATACCGATGAAAAAGGTGCAATTTCACCGTTTCAGGCGCTTTGTACCGCTCTTGCCGCAACCATAGGCACAGGTAACATCGCGGGTGTTGCCGCCGCAATTTGCCTCGGCGGTGCGGGCGCGGTATTCTGGATGTGGGTTGCCGCATTCTTTGGTATGATGACCAACTATTCCGAAAATGTACTTGGTATGTTCTTCAGACGCAAGAACGAAAAAGACGAATGGTCGGGCGGTGCGATGTACTATCTGCGCGACGGTCTTGGTTCAAAGAAGAACTGCAAGTTCATCGGTAAGGCTCTTGCCGTACTTTTCTCGATTTTCACAATGCTTGCCGCATTCGGTATCGGCAGTATGGGTCAGGTAAACAAGATTGTTGCTAATGTATCGGCGGCATTCGATATCCCCTCACTGTCGGGTGTTGA
>JAZREH010000139.1:0-2618 GCA_045660705.1 Acutalibacteraceae bacterium | reverse complement strand
AATCTTACCGATCAACAGATTGCGGAGTATGATATTGATATTATATCACTTCGCTATTTCATCAAAGACGAACCCTACGAAAGTTATGTTAAGGGTAAAGCGACCGATTATGCCGAAACATACCGACTGCTTCGTGCAAAGGAACACATCACAACATCGCTTGTAAGTGTTGAACAGTGCGACAACGTGGTAAAACCGATTCTTGAACGCGGCGAAGATGTGCTTATTCTTACATTTTCTTCGGGTCTTTCGGGCTCTTATCAGAATATTGTTAACTGTGCAAATGACTACCGCGAGGAATTTCCCGACCGCAAAATTGTGGTTGTTGACACCCTTTCTGCCGCACTTGGCGAGGGTATGTGCGTTCATTATGCCGTAAAACTCCGCAACGAGGGTAAATCTATTGATGAGGTTGCAAAATGGGTTGAGGACAACCGCTTAAATATTTGTCATATCTTTACGGTTGATGACCTGTTTTTCCTCAAACGTGGCGGCAGGCTTTCGGGCGGCGCCGCGATAGTTGGCTCACTTCTCGGCATTAAACCGCTTATGCATATGGCAGACGACGGTAAACTGTATGTTACAGGAAAGGCGCGCGGACGCAAGGCGGCGCTTGAACATCTGATTTCCTCGGTTGTTGCACATGGTGGCGACATCGCTGATAAGGATTTGTTTATCGTACACGGCGACTGTGAGGAAGATGCAAAGTTTGTTGAAAGTGAAATGAAGAAACGCTACGGCGTAAAAAATGTGGTTTATAACTACATCGACCCAGTAATAGCATCACATGCAGGACCCGGCACGATGGCGGTATTCTTTGTTGGAACAAAGCGATAATATATATTTAAAAACAATGGCTGTTTCACCGTAAATGTGTGAAACAGCCATTTTGCTATATTACAGATTAAATTCCGTGCCGTCCTCAGCAATATAAACGGGTATGGTGTCAAGTGCTTTTCGTACCTCGAAAATCGAGCCCATAAAGCAGTCACCGTAATGATTAAAACAGAGCGATTTCAGATTATTTTGATTTTCAAAAATCGGAAGATACGCCTTTGCCGAAAAGTGTGCACATTCGCATATTGCCAGATCAACAGGCTTTTCAAACACCGAAACAGGGAAGTCGGCTGTCGGTCCGCGCATACTTAAATCGCCGCTGAAAAGCACACGCTTGTTTTCTGCCTCAACAAGAAATGAAAAGGACATATCGGTGTGCTGCGTTTTAAAGGCGGTGATTTTTATAACCTCGTCCTGATAGCAAACACCCTCGTGTATGGGACGGAAATCAAAATCACGCATAGTCTGTCCGTTACATTCAAGCCAAGCCGCAAGCGCTTTCTTTGTGCGGTTTATCGGTTCGGGTAAAACGAATATGGGGTTTGCCTTTTTAAAATACCAGTTGCACAAATCAATAAACGAAACAAGTCCGTCGGTGTGGTCGCCGTGCATATGGGTCACCGTTATGGCTTTTACCGATTCTACGGGTATTGCGCGTGTACGCAACTGCTCAATCGCCGCAGTTCCCATATCAATAAAGTATCGGTTTTCGCCGATTTCAATCATCGTGCAGGAACAACGCCTGTTGGCTTCGGGCACCCCGTGGCTTGAACCAAAGAATACAATTCTCATCATTATTCACCAAACGGGAAATCAAATGTTCCGCCGCCCGATGATTCGGACGAGCCGCCGTTTGCGGGATTTTTGCTTATGACATCGGAATAACTTGATTCGCCGACATTTGCTTTAAGAACAACCTTATAATCGGTAGAAATACCGCGCGTGTTTACAACCGTAAGGGTTATACGGTCGCCTGCAACACAGTCCTCAATAATATCAAGCACTATGTCGTCGTTTGTAATGGCGATGCCGTTTATGTGGGTGATGATATCGCCCTCGCCAACCTTACCGTAAAGGTCACTGTCCTCGCTTACTGTGGCGATATAAAGACCGATACTGTCAAGTTTTGAAATTTCGGCTGAAACCGAATTAAGTTCGGTGTATGTTATACCGAGTTTTGCGCGGTTGGTAACCTTTTTGTTGGCAATCAGTTGCTCAACAACACGCTTAACCGTTTTGGTCGGAATTGCGAAACCTACTGCATCGTACTCGACACCCGCAAGTTTAGAGGCGGTGATGCCGACCACCTGACCGTACATATTGACAAGCGCGCCGCCCGAAGAACCTGGGTTTATGGCACTGTCGGTCTGAATAAGACGAGCCGAATAACTCGATGTGGTCTGCACGCGGCGTGAGGTCATTGAAATAATTCCCGAAGTTATTGAAGAGGATGCGGTTGCATCACTCGGACGACCGACGGCGACAACATTTTCACCGCAGAAAAGTTCGCCTGAATCGCCAAAAACGGCTGACTTGATATCCGAGGCATCGTCGAGTTTTAGTACTGCAAGGTCGCTTACGGTATCGCCCGCAACATATGTGGCGTTGCGCTGGGTGCCGTCGTGCATATAAATTTTGAATTTGGGTGCACCGACTTCAGAATAGATATGGTCGTTGGTTACGATATATCCCTCATTTGAGTATATAACGCCCGAAGCATCCGACATATCACCCTTACTGTTGTATATGCGTATGCCAACGAAGTCGGAGGCCAAGCGGTC